>CAXYZP010000026.1:0-11211 GCA_964293175.1 uncultured Sphaerochaeta sp. | reverse complement strand
AAGGCCTGCAAACACCCTCGTGTCCCACAACTGCACCGAGGTCCGTCGAAGTTGATGGGAATATGCCCACTCTCGATGGTCATCGACCTGCTGTTCGCATAGATGACATCATCGTGGACAAACGCACCGTTCACCCCGGTGCGCAAGAGGAAGGTAAACATGGACTTGTTGTGGGGATAGCCTCCGTGGCGATATTCGCTGAAATATCCTTCATTCCTACAATTCGCGGGTAATAGGCTACACGCTTGTTCTTCAGGTCCACCTGCCCGGGGGCAGCAACACCCAAGCCCAGTATTTTCTGCTTGGAAAGGCCCAGTTCCTTGATGATATCCCCTACCTGGGCGACTATCAGGGCGAGCACTTCATCAGCATGGATCCCTTCAGGAAGCGGGTGCATCCCCGAGTATATCCTGTCACCGATGAAATTAAAGACCCCTATAGAAAGATACGCGGTCCAGAACTCCAGGCCAATGGAGTAATGGGCATCCTTGGAGACTACATAATTTACGGGTCTACGCCCTTTCTTGACAACAATGCCCTCTTCTGGCTCAGTTTCGGTAGCCTCTATGAGACCATCTCCCTCCAAGGCGGAGAAAATACGAAATATGGTAGGAGCCTTCAGACCGGTCTTCTGCACAATCTCTGATTGTGAGATACCTTCTCTGCGGGATGCATGAATTATGGAGAGGACCATCTTCTGGTTATGGACGCGGAGATCTGATGCCCTCATAGGATTTGCCTGCATTACATAGCTCCTTTCTTGCTAGTCTATCCCCTTCCCATAAAAAAATCCACAAGAAGTCCCTTTACAACCTCCGCAATATGCAATATATTTACTTTCACTAAGTAACTAAAGAAAGGATACCGTATGAACACCTCCGAAACAGCAGCTAGGACAACCTCTTTTGCCAAGGAAATCCGTAAGAAAACACTCTACTCCATCGGTAAGATCGGAGTAGGCCACATAGGGGGGGCCCTTTCCATTGTCGATCTTCTTGCCCTTCTCTACGAAGAAGAGATGCAATTCGATGCGAAGAACCCTCTCTGGGAAGATCGGGACAAACTGGTCCTCTCCAAAGGACATGCAGGGCCCGCCCTGTATGCTGCCTTGGCGTTGAAGGGCTTTTTTCCTATTTCAGAGTTGGATACCCTCAACCAGGGAGGAACAAACCTTCCCAGCCACTGTGACCGCACCAAGACAAAGGGCATAGACATGAGCACCGGCTCCCTAGGGCAGGGCCTCAGTGCCGCCTGTGGCCTGGCCCTTGCCCAAAAGATCGACAAGAAAAAGAGCCGTGTCTTTGCCATCATAGGCGACGGGGGGTCCCAAGAGGGACAGAACTGGGAAGCGGCGATGTTTGCAGCCCAATACAAGCTGGACAACCTCATTGCATTCACCGACTACAACAGGATGCAGATCGACGGTACAACTGACGATATCATGGATCTTGGGGTTGTCGAGGGGAAATGGAAAACCTTCGGTTGGTTTACCCAACGGGTCGACGGGCATGACTTTGAGGCTATGAGAGTGGCTATCGCGAAAGCTAAAGAACAGAAACACAAGCCTTCGATGATCATCTTAGATACCATCAAGGGCAAAGGCGCCGCCTTCTGCGAAGGGTTGGTAACCAATCACAACATGGCATTCGACATGGCCGTTGCAAACGAAGCCATTGCCCAATTGGGTTGAGGAGCAGACTATGAAAACTAAAGAAATGCGTGCAGTATACTGTGAGACCCTCATCGATTTGGCAACAGATGATGAGCGGATAATGATTGTTGAAGCTGACCTTATGCGGGCTTCAGGAACGATGGCCTTTCAGGATACATTTCCTGAACGGGCGATAGATGTAGGCGTTGCCGAGGCTAATATGGTGGGCATAAGCTCCGGTCTCAGTGCAGCGGGAAAGATTCCTTTTGCCGCGACCTTCGGATGTTTTGCATCCCGCAGGGTCTATGACCAGTTCTTCATATCAGCCAACTATGCACAACTGAATGTAAAGCTGGTCGGTACCGACCCTGGAATCTCAGCAGGTTTCAATGGCGGCACTCACATGCCCTTTGAAGATATCGGCATGATGAAGCTCATTCCCAACCTTACCATCTTCGAACCCAGTGACCCTATCTCCCTAGCATCCCTTTTGAGGCAGAGCGCCTCCCATCAAGGATGCACCTATATGCGCCTGCACCGTAAAGGCATTGCCCCAATCTATACCGAGAAAGATACATTCACCCTGGGCAAGGGCAACGTTATCAAGGATGGAAATGATGTCACCATCATAGCCATCGGGGCCATCCTCGTCCCAGAGGCCATCAAGGCCGCAAAGATGTTGGAAGAGCAAGGGGTCTCTGCAGCTGTCATAGATATGCATACTGTCAAGCCATTGGATGAAGAGCTGGTTTTGCGATATGCCAAAAAGACAGGGGCGATCGTGACAGCCGAGAACCACCAGGTAAGCGGAGGCCTCGGCGCCTCTGTAGCAACCTTCCTGGCAAAGATTCATCCCACCAAGATGGCCATGGTAGGCATTCAGGATGAGTTCGGACAGGTCGGGACCCAAGACTGGCTGCAAGAGTACTATAAGCTCACAGCAAGTGAGATCGTAAAACAAGCACTATCACTAAGGAGCAAATCATGAAAATAGCAATTGCATCAGACCTCTCAGGCTTCCCTCTCAAAGAGGAAATAGTCAAACACCTCACAGAAGCAGGGTATGAACTGCTCGACTTCGGTATTGAATCTGCCGAAAAACCCCAGCCCTACTTTGTTCAGGCGCCCAAGGTAGCCAAAGCCATACAGGACGGAGAAGCCGAGAAAGGCATTCTCATCTGTGGGACCGGTCAGGGTATGGCCATTGTCGCCAATAAGCACAAGGGTATCTATGCCTGTGTAGTTGATGACATCTTCTCTGCAGAACGAGCTAAGATAGTCAACAACGCCAATGTCATCACCCTCGGCGGTTGGATAACCGCCCCCTTCTTGGGTGTCCAGATAGTCGATGCCTGGCTTGCGATGAAGTTTGTCCAGAAGATGGAATTCAAAAAGGATTTCCTTACCAATGCATTCAATCAGGTACAGGAATTGGAAAAGGAGACCTTCAAATGATCAACAGCCTGCTCTCCGGTGTCCACATTCTCCAGTTTGAGAATCTTTCAGGCAAGGATCTCTTTCAAATCCTCTCGTTTGCAAAAGGCAAACGGGAAGATTTGAAAGTAGCGGCCATATATGACAATGCCCCTATCCCGACACGGGAGAGCTTGCTCGCTGAATTGGAGCCATACTGCACAATCTTGAGGTTTGATTCAGTGGAGCCAAACCCCAAGAGCTCTGATATCCAAAGCATGTTCGAAGACCCCCGTTTCAAGGAGGCGGACCTCATCCTAGGCATAGGGGGAGGAAGCGTTCTCGATTCGGCTAAGGCCCTTGCTATGCTGAGTACCAACGGCGGAGCCCTTGATGAATATCTGGGCAATACACCCAAGAAAAAGATAAAAAATCAAAACCTGCCCTTGGTCCTTATACCCACTACTGCAGGAACAGGCTCTGAAGTTACAAAGGTAGGTGTCTATAGTGATGATACCGGGCGGAAGCATACCCTGGGATCTCCATTGATGAGTGCCCATACCGCCTTGCTGGTAGGCTCCTTCCTTGATTCGATCCCTCCCGCCTTGTGTGCTGCTACGGGACTCGATGCCCTGGATCATGCACTTGAATCAATTTGGAATAAAAACGCCACTCCCATCACACGCACTGCAGCAGAGAGTGCTGCTGTTGCGGTTCTCACCCACCTGCCTCCCCTCTACCGCGCCATTGTCGAGAAAAAGGAAGATCGCAGACTCCTGCAAAAAGAGATGCTTGTTGCCTCGACCATGGCAGGGATCGCTTTTAATATGACAGGTACGGCTGCCGGGCATGCAATCTCCTTCATCCTCAGTGAAGAGTGGCATGTTCCCCATGGTTCTGCTTGTGCGTTCTCCTTGCTTGAGGTCTTCGAATGGGCAGCACAAGACCAGGAGAACAGGAGTTCACTAGCTAGGATAGCAAAGCATTTCCATCCAGAGGTAACAGATGAAAAGAAGCTCGTCCAATTGCTAAGAGAACAGATCGCAGCCCTGATGCAAGAGATGCATATCCCACACACCTTCAAACAACTGGGAGTTACATTGGAACAGAAAGAAATAGAGCCCCTGTTTGAACGCGCCTTCAGCGATCCGAAGATGCACAACCAGGCCCCACCCATGCACGAGGCTGACCTGTACGCCCTGTTGGGCGCAAAACTATGACGAGCATCCTTCTTTCAGGGTTGGTGATATTCATCACCCATACCCTGGAAGCTGTCACAGGTTTCGGCTGTGCCGTGTTGGCCATGCCCTTCGTCACTGCCCTTTTGGGCATACGAATGGGGGTTATGGTCATCACGGTCCTTGCCTGGATCCTCGCCCTGTATTTTGCTGTGGTGAAGTTTAGGGACATCGACTGGAAACAGTACGGTATCATCACAGCCTTCATGCTGGTGGGTCTTCCGGTGGGGATGTATCTTTTCAGAAAGATCGACAGTTCAAGCTTGAAAATGGTGCTAGCTATCTTTATCCTTGCCGTCTCAGCGTACCAGCTCTACCGGCTGGGGACAAACAAGGCGACCAAGGCTCCGCTTCAGGCACGAGCCGCCCTTCCCTACTACCTCCTTCTGGTAGCGGGGGGCATCATCCACGGTATATTCTCCTCTGGAGGCCCTCTGGTGGTCCTCTATGCCTCTAGGCAACTGCAGGACAAGGGTAAGTTCCGCGCAACGCTCTGCTTGCTGTGGGTGACCTTGAACACTATCATCATCGCCACATACCTCATAGAAGGTTCGTTCACCTCCCCCATTGCAAAGACAACCGCTTTGTTGGTACCTTTCGTCTTAGCTGGAATAGTTGCAGGAGAAAAGATCCACGACAAGGTAAACGAACGCACGTTCAGCCTCATAGTATTTGGGATGCTGTTTTTAACAGCCATTTTCATGCTTATTTTTTAGGGAGTACGTATGCAAGATATTAACTACAGGGTTCCTAACGAACTGATAGCAAAGAACAGCACGTCCATGATTCTTTCTTTACAATCATCAAGATTCAAGCAATATGGACAGATCCTCGAGGGCTTGGAAGTCCAAGACCTCTTGGACAAGGCTGCAGAAATAACACCCATTCCAGATGAGGGGAATATCTATGTCCCTTCCTTGAAGGAATTGGAAGGGTTTGATGCTGTAGAAAAAGCACTCGCCCCCTACTACGATCATCAGCCTATCCAGGTGGGCTTCTGCAATGGGAAGAACCAGAGCATGAATGGCTTGGAGTATCACAAGAGCCCAGAGGTAATCATGGCAGTGACAGAGTGTGTCCTGTTTCTCTGCCCCTTCGACGATCTCCAGGATTTTGATCAAGTAAGAACGTGTGATGCAGAGCTCTTTTACCTACCCAAGGGTGCGGTTGTCCTGATCAAGGCCAATGTGCTGCACCTTGCCCCCTGTATGGTAGACCAGCAGGGATTCAAGACGATTATCATCCTTCCCAAGGATACCAACGAACCTCTGGAAAAAGAGGAGCTAGCAATGCGTGACAGCTCCCAAGAGAAGGAAGACCGCCTGCTCTTCAAGAAGAACAAGTGGATGCTCGCCCATCCTGAGAGGGAACAGCTGGTAAGAGAGAATGTGCACGTGGGCTTGGTTGGCGAGAATAGGACTGTGACCCCTCTCTGATAAAACAACAGAAGAGCAAAACAAATAGTAATGAACTAGCTGATAGCCAAAAGAGACCCCGACGGGTCTCTTTTGTATTTGGCAGCACTAGCTTGAGATCAAGCGGAAACGCTTTTGATCAGTCTTTGTCTTCTTCCTGATCTTCTTCATCTTCATAGTCATCGTCATCATCATAATCTTCATACTCGTCATTAGCACCAGCTAAAGCACTCTCATACGAAGTAAATTTTCCCAGTACAGATCGTTCATCGGGGTCTACGACAAAATACCCGTCATAAAACTCATAGATATCATACGAACAGACCTCTTCCAAGCCTTCGTCCTGTTCGAAGCTGCCTTCATAGTTGGCATTCATTTCTATCCAATCAGTCAGTCCCCTATCATAGATATAGTCCACCTCATCATCATTGGCCTCACGGTCCAACAGACAGACACTGACATAATCTATCTCCTCGTAGGGTTCCTGCCCTATGGAGGCGTAGTTTGCAACTTCCAAAACAGCCTCAATGGATGAAAATCGTCCCTTTACAGATAGTTCTACAGGGACGACCAGGAAAAACTCCTTGGCCAACTCCACAATATAGCTAACCTCAGGGATATCACCTTCCTCGGCTGAGCTAAATAGGGTTTTTCTTATGACCCCTTCATCAAGAAACCAGTAGCACAAATCTGCATCAAAATGCACTTCTGTAAACTCATCCATCACAGAGGGAAATGTGAATGCCGACAAGCTTGCAGGCAGAGCTGGCAATCCTATCAATTCACCAAGCTCATCTTCTTCCATGGTCTCATCAAACATCTCGAACTCTCGCTTTCCGAACAAGTCCTCTTTAGCAACTTCAAGGTTTTCATATTTAAGAAACACTTTTTCTCCAATGATGTAATACTTTTCACCATAGGTATATATACCACTTTGCCCATTGAACAGTATCCGGTTGTTTCCAGCATCTGCTAAGATCGTCTCTTTATCTACCTTTCCAGAAGGTTTGAAACCATTATTGAACTGCATGTATTTTCCCTCTCTGTATAGTTGTACCTAGCAAATTATGTTACTGGCCAACTAGTGTAGAGTATATGCTGACAATCAGTCATAGAGATAGAGAAGCAAAAGCCTTATTTCACAGAATCTTATCAATGATACTCTTCTCACACTAGAACCCGAGAGAGAATAACCAAGAATCCTGAAAGACTGATACCTGGTATCAGTCTTCGTCTTCGTCCTCATACTCATCCTCGAGTCTCTCTTCATACAGATCATTCGCCCCGATGGAAGCAGTTACAAACGTAGTATATTTTCCTATAACTGCTTTTTCATTGGGATCCAAGACAAAGTACCCATCAAAAAACTCATAGATATCATAAAAATAGCCGTTGCGTTTTCCCTTTTCAGGATCAAAGCTTCTTTCAAAGTCAGCATGCATCTTAATCCACCAGTACAACCCCTTATCGGCAATGTAGTCGACCTCTTCATCATTAGCCTCCCGATCCAAATAGCAGACACGGAAATAATCAATCTCCTCATAGGGCTCTCTTCCCATGGTTCCATATTCTGTAACCGCTAAGACTGCCTCTACGGATGGGAATCGCCCCTCTATGGAGTACTCAGAAGGCGTGGCTATGAAAAACTCCTTATTGAACTCCACAATATAGCTAACTTCAGGTATCTCACCTTCATCTACTGCGCTAAACAAGGTTTTCCGTATCTCGCCTTCATCAAGGAACCAATAGCACAAGTCTGCATCAAAATACATCTCGGTAAGCTCATCATTAGCAGCAGGAAAGGTGAAATCAGAAAAGTTTTCCGGAAGCCCTGGTAAGCTCATCAATGTGATTTCCTCATCCAAGTTCTGTTCAAACTGCTCAAGTTCTATCTCACCAAACAAGTCCTCTTTTGCAGCATCTATAGTTTCATATTCGAGAAAAATATCTTCACCAATGATGTAATATCTCTCACCGTAGGCATATATACCAGTCTGGCCGTTGAACAATGTCCGGTTGGTTTCGCTTTCTGCTCTGATCGTCTCTTTGTCTATCGCTGTGGTGGGGTTGACCCCATTGTTGAACTGCATACGTATTATCCTCTATGGTATGGTGAAATAGGGCCTTGGCTCACTACCCTACAGAATACGAGTATACACTGATACCCTCTCTAAGAGAAAGACTGCTAGAGAATACTCTCATTTCTTCCAATATATTTTAAAACTTTGCAGAGACAGAGAAAGGGAAGCTATTTACAGTAGCTTCCCTTTCTATGCAACGCCTACCAAAAGACCGAAGGCCGCGTTTAGGCGGCCTTCAGCTGAACTTTATTTGGAGATGAGCATCGTCTTCGGATCGAGACTGACACCCATAAGCTTCCCTTTTTGCGTGGTGCGGGATTTCACCAAGGTCATGACAACCTTATCACGATCCTCATTATAGATGAGGCCGATCAGGACATCGATCAGATTGGTATACTTTTGCATGGTATTTGGAACACCAAACTCATCATAGGCCACATCTGCCCGAACAGGAGAAACGCTGAACCATACTTCCAGGTTCATATCCACTGCGAATTGCTTGATCTTCTTCACATCGTCTTCGGTGGCTACGGTAAGTTTGTACCCATCAAAAAGGATTGCATCCGCTTTAAAAGAACCATGCTTGATCAATGTTTCCAAACTGGAGAGCACCTTGTCTATGGTGACGTTCTCCTGACTGAAATTCATGACAACACGGTTGGAAAGAATGTTATTGTACACAGAAGCCGCATCTGCCAGACTTCTTCCTTCAGAAACTTCACGAAACACTTCCTTGTACCAGTTGATGACATGCTCGACGTTGCCGGAAAAGGAAACGTGTATGACATGCTGGCCCCGTAGAAGCTTGTCGGTGGCTAGGTGTACCAGACACGCAGTCTTTCCTACACCATGACGCGATACAAGTACGCCTAGATTACCACGACCGAGTCCTCCATCAAGGGATTCCTCAAACACACGAAGCGGACTCAAGTCGTTCAACTCTTGGATTTCCATATTGCTCACCTCCCAGAAGATTTGTTGTTCTAACCCAAGTATACTATAAAAAAGTTCAATTGGGTAGGAATTTGCACGAAACTGGAAGAGCCCAAAAAAACACCCCCCTGCAAAGGTTACTCTGCAAGGAGGTATATATTGGATTCAAGCTAGATTATTTCTGCTCTTTTCTACGTTTTTCCTGATAATCTTTCTTCAAGTCTTCGGAAACGCTCACAGGAACCTTGCCGTATTTGCTAAGCTCCATGGAGAATTCACCCTTTCCTTGAGTCAAGGAACGAAGTGTGGTCGAGTACCCGAACATCTCTGAAAGGGGGACATCAGCATACACAGTACACATGGCGTGATCTTCAGTAGAACTGACGATGATACCGCGTCTCTGGTTGACTGAAGCGAACAAACTTCCCTGGAATTCGGTAGGAGCCACAATCTCAACCTTCATGATAGGTTCGAGGATTACAGGCTTGGCCTTCTCGAACGCATCCCTGAAAGCATTGAGTGATGCAGTCTGGAAAGCCTGGTCAGAGGAGTCAACTGCGTGCCAAGCACCATCGTTAACTACAGCCTTGACACCAAGTATGGGGAAACCGACCTGGGCGCCTTTCTTTATGGCAAGCTGGAAACCCTTATCACAAGAGGGGATGTACTCGGTAGGAATTGCTCCACCCTTGATCTCATCACCAAATTCATAATCCTTAGGATCTTCACCTTCAAGAGGCTCTGGAAGGGGCTCAATATATCCGGCAACGCGGGCATACTGTCCTGATCCTCCTGTCTGCTTCTTATGGGTATAGTTGAATGTTGCACGCTCGGTGATAGCCTCGCGGTATGCAACCTCTGGCTTTCCGATCTCAACTTCAGCCTTATACTCACGCTTCATGCGCTCGACATAGACTTCAAGGTGTAACTCTCCCATTCCCTGGATGATCGTCTGGTTTGACTCAGGATCAACATAGGTGCGGAATGTGGGGTCTTCCTTGGTAAAGCGGTTGAGAGCCTTACCCATATTATCTGCAGCCTTCTTATCAAGGGCCTTGATAGCCAATGAAATGACAGGGTTAGGAACATACATGGAACTGAGGGAGTAGTTCAACTTGGGGTCACAGAACGTATCACCGGAAGCACACTCGATACCGAATAAGGCGGCAATTTCGCCACAACCAGCTTCGACGAGGTCTTCCATGTTATTGGAGTGCATCCTAATAAGACGACCAACCCTAAACTTCTTACGGCTACGGGTATTGAACAGCTCATCGCCCTTCTTTACCTTTCCCTGATAGACACGGATATAGGTAAGCTGACCATACTGGCCATCCTCAAGCTTGAAAGCAAGCACAACAGGAGGGAGATTCTCGTCTGAAGGAAGAATAATTTCCTCTTCATTGTTATCAAGATCCAAAGCCTTGTTGGTTACTTCCCCTGGGTTAGGCAGGTAGCTGACGATTGCGTTGAGCAGAGCCTGGATACCTTTGTTCTTATAGGCAGTACCCATAAGGACAGGAACAAGCTGCAAAGCAATGGTTGCCTTACGAATCTCAGTATTGAGAAGCTCTTCGGTAAGGGTCTCCTCGAGCATTGCTTCCATAACCGCATCAGAGCACATCGAGACGCTATCGAGCATCTCTTCGCGCTTTGCCTTGGCTTCATCGAGCAACTCAGCAGGAATCTCAGCTTCGCGCATCATGTCCTGGGTAGGACCATCGTCAAAGTAGAGAGCCTTCATGGTAATAAGGTCAACAACACCCACCATCTTTTCCTCAAGCCCAATGGGAATCTGGAAAAGCACTGCATTCAGACCAAGTTTTTCAACAAGCTGTTTCTGAACACGGTAAGGGTTTGCTCCTGTGCGGTCACATTTATTGACAAATGCAATGCGGGGGACATGATACCTTTTCATCTGGCGGTCAACAGTTATCGACTGACTCTGCACACCTGCGACAGAACAAAGCACCAAAACAGCACCATCGAGTACACGCAAAGAACGCTCTACCTCAATGGTGAAGTCAACGTGTCCCGGAGTATCGATGATGTTGATCTCAGTGTCCTTCCACAAAACGTTAGTTGCAGCGGAAGCAATTGTTATTCCACGTTCTCGCTCAAGCTCCATGCTATCCATGGTGGCTCCAACGCCGTCCTTACCACGAACTTCATGTATTTCGTGGATTCTGTTGCAGTAGTAGAGGATACGTTCGGTGAGAGTAGTCTTACCCGAGTCAATGTGGGCACTAATCCCGATGTTCCTCATGTTTTGCAAATCAGCCATACTATTAAACCTCTATAATATAGAATACAAGCGATGCTGCAGTATTCCTGCAACTTTAATTGTCCGTATTGAAAGAGCCTTCTGTTTCCTATATACCCATACGCTACAATGAGGAAGGGAAAGAAACACGACTCGTAAACTACCAGTAGCGTAGCGTACCTTGTGGATAATATTACAATAGGGGTTTTTGTGCAAT
>CAXYZP010000025.1:0-11268 GCA_964293175.1 uncultured Sphaerochaeta sp. | reverse complement strand
TACCTGATCTACTATGCCGCAGACTGGTGTCCCTATTGTACAGAGTATGCCCAAGAGCTAAAACAGACCTATTCCCAGCTCAAGAAGATGTACGGTAATGTGGAGATCATCTTTGCAGGCCATGTCCGTGACGAGGGAAATGAGGATCTGCTCTCCTTCATGAACCAGGGCGAGTATCCCTTTCCCTATATCAAGTACGAGTTCAGAGAGAGGACGAACATCATGCATTTGGTCGACATCCCAAAATTCTGGATACCCGGTTTCGTCCTACTGGACAAATATGGTGAAGTCCTTTCCTCTTCCAATGGGGAAGATAAGGATGCCTACTACCTGCAAAGACCCATCAATGCCTATCAGACGCTGCAACAAAGTGATTGTGCCTCCTGTCAGAAATGATGCTACCATGAGATATGTTTGAGAATACCTCCGGTTTTGCAAATACTGTCCATGGTGCTGGCTTACTGCTGGACAAATAACTAACCTTGTAATCCCCTCTAGATGGTTTATGATACCCCTACAGGCCTTCCAAGGAGTTTTGTTGTCTATGGATTTCAAAAAAAAATGCATCGGAGTATTTACCGCATCACTTGATGACGCCTACCAATCGACAGTTTGGCACGCCATCTCCCAACGTGCTCAGAAGATGGAGTTTGGATCCATCTCTTTCTTGGGCTCCCGACTCGGTTCTCCCATCGCATCAGAGGCTTCTTCAAATCTTGCCTACCATCTGGCAAATAAGCATACCATTGACGGCTTGATTATTATTGCATCCTCACTCGAGACATTTTTGACTACTGTGGATCTAAAAGCTTTCTTTGCTCCTTTGGCTGATCTGCCCAGAGTTTCAATTGGGATGAGAATCCCCGGTATGTCCTCTGTTATCGTTGACGGTAGCTTGGCTCTGACCAATATTATGCAACATCTCATTAGTGAGCATACATCAAGGCGGTTTGCCCTGATCAGCGGACCGACAAGCCATGATGAAGCTAACAGCAGGTTGGAAACTTACTATTCGGTACTAGAAAAACACGGAATTCCCATCGATAATCGTCTGATATTCACTGGGAGTTTTACCCAGGATTCAGGGATTCAAGGCGTAGCCGCACTTTGTGATACAGGCTTGGATTTTGATACACTTGTTTGTTTTAATGACAGAATGGCACAGGGTGCTTTGGAAGAGCTCAGAAGAAGGGGAATCCGTGTGCCTGAGGATGTGTCCTTGATCGGCTTCGATGGTATCGAATCTTCCCTCTACACCCTGCCTCCTTTGACGACTGCTAAGCAGCCCATGAACGAGTTGGGAGCAACGAGTGTAGACATCCTAGATCGTCTGATGAAGGGGGGAAGGGAGGAGCATATAACCTTGGAGTGCAAGCCCATAATCAGGGAGTCTTGTGGTTGCAAGCCGTCTTTTCATTATGCCACTGAAATTCACGAAATACCCTTATATGTCAGTGATACTGAACGGAGCTCGATTGAGGAACTCACTGCCTTGGCAAGCATTAATGATTACGATGCCCTCATTGTTCGTCTTAACCGAGCTATTGAGAGTACTAGGGCAGAAAATGGTTCGATTTCACGTTGGTATGAATACCTATCCTATATCGAATACCAATGCCGGCATCTAGAGGTTTCAGATCAATATGCTCTGGTTACCCTTATAGGAGCCGCAAGAGCTTTCGCTGCGGAAAAGGTTGGAAGCTTGCAAGCAACCAAACGGATTGAAGCCGAATTGTCTTTCGAAACCCTTCGAAGAGTCAGTGCCATCCTTTCAGGAGTTTACGATCTTTCTGCAATGTTTGACAACCTCAAGAAAGGCTTGCAGATGTTTGGTATAGAGCAAGGATTCCTGGCGGTATTCAATAGGGATAAGAGAAATATCCGTTACTTTATGGACATATCAAAAGAAAGCCAGCAAGCACAAACAGTACCGCAGGAGTTCAAACGGGTAAACTTGCTTCCCTCCTTCATTGAATCTTCCTGGAGACAAGGCCAATGGATCCTCATGCCTCTCGTCCATGAAAACGAACAATTGGGCTATCTGATCGTTCCTATTGGCATCGAGATA
Organism: uncultured Sphaerochaeta sp.; assembly: GCA_964293175.1. Lineage (GTDB taxonomy): Bacteria > Spirochaetota > Spirochaetia > Sphaerochaetales > Sphaerochaetaceae > Sphaerochaeta. The sequence continues at coordinate 9,200 of CAXYZP010000025.1, read as the reverse complement.
CCAGCCTTGTACGATATTTTGCAGGAACAGGTTTCCAGTAACCTAAAGGGTATTCTGCTTCTCGAGCAGATACGTTCACATGGAAAGATCTTATCCGAACAGGTAGAGCTACAGACAAAAGATCTCATCATTGCCAATAAAGATCTCTCCATGGAGATTAAGCGGAGAGGAGAACTGGAGAAAGAGGTGTTGGAGATATCCACACAGACAATGGAGCGTATTGGCCAAGACCTGCATGACGATCTTTGCCAGCATCTGTTGGGGGTGTCTTTGCTTGTCTCTTCACTTGCCAAGACAAAATCGAATTCAGGGAATTTGTCCATCGAAACTCTTGAGAAGATCAGTGTATTGCTCAATGAGTCGATAACTAAGATAAAGATCATCTCAAGAGGGTTGCTTCCTTTTGAAATGGAAGCTCATACATTTGTACAACGTATAGAAACTTTGGTAGGCGACACCCTACGAAGATCACAAGTCGACGTGAACGTCGATGCCGAACCCGACTTTGTAATTGAAGATGCAACTTCTGCCCTGCATGTATTTCATATTATCCAAGAAGCTCTGAACAATGCCATTCGGCATTCCAGAGCCCGGCACATCCATATTTCTTTAGTGAATGAGCTAGGAACAGATGGAAACATGTACAGGCTTGCCTCGGTTTTTGATGATGGGATCGGTCTCCCCAAAAAAATACGCGAAGGTGGTTTGGGCCTGAGGATCATGCATAGCAGAGCTAGCATGGCACAAGCTGAATTGAGTATTGATTCATCACAGAAAGGAACAACCGTCAAAGTTCGCATCAGGAGTGGAATGCATGAGCAGAAGGATTGAAATTATAGTGGTCGACGACCATCCGATTTTTCTCCAAGGATTGGTGAATGTAATCGAAACCAATAAACGATATAAAGTCATAGGGGAAGCGAATACTATCGCAGAGGCACTGACATTGGTCGAAGCCCATCCTCCCAACCTCCTTTTGGTAGATATTTCGCTCCACCATGAAAATGGATTGGAATTGGTAAAGACGATTCATAGCTCAAAACCTACAATCCATCAGCTTGTCATCTCCATGTATGACGAGATTATCTATGCTTCTAAAGCCTTACAGGCAGGAGCCCGTGGCTATGTCATGAAACAAGAGGCAACAGAAACGCTGATGCATGCTATTGAAACCGTGTTGCTGGGGAAAATCTATCTCTCGGATGCCATGCAAGAGCGCCTTGTAGACTTGTATGCCTCTAGGGACATCAAGAAGCCTGAAGTTGATTTTATCTCTCAGCTTAGTGTAAGGGAAATGCAAGTTTTCCGCATGATAGGCCAAGGAGTCGGGGTTTCGGAAATTGCAGAGGTCTTGAATCTATCTACCAAGACGGTCAACGCTTATCGGGACAATATACGACAAAACCTTACCACCAGCGATGCGGGGGCCCTTCGGAAATATGCCATCAAATGGATCCAGTCCGAGTTTGTGAAAAAGGGCTAGGTTTTCGTAAGCATACCTCTTGGTCCCTATGCTTTTTTCGCACCATAGCTATGTGTAAATCTTTGTATATAAAACATTTCTCCATATTTTCCCCTAGGACGTTTGTCCTAGGGTGAGTCTAGGCATATGGCCACTGACGCGCAGCATAAAAAGGAAGTATGCTTGGACTTAGACTAAAGACACCCGGGGAAATCTGGAGGTCGACAAAAAAGTATTCCAATGCCCTTTGGCATTTGTAATAAGGAGGACTCGATATGAAACGAAGTTTGAGAGTTTTGGTATTCAGCATACTGATCATTGGCATCAGTTTGTCTCTATTTGCTGCCGGTACTAAAGAATCGGATCAAGGGGGACCTAAGGTTATCAATGTATGGAGCTTTACTGATGAAGTACCTAAGATGCTTGAAAAGTATAAGGAACTTCATCCTGATTTCGATTACGAGATCAAGAGCACCATCATCGCAACCACCGATGGAGCATACCAGCCAGCACTGGATCAGGCACTGATGGGTAGCGCTTCCAATGCACCTGACATCTTCTGTGCAGAAGCTGCCTTCGTCTTGAAATATACACAAGGCGATGCTGCTCCCTATGCCGCACCCTATAAAGACTTGGGTATAGACGTAGACACACTTCTGAAAGCAGCTGATATCGCATCATACACAGTGGATATCGGAACCAATGATAAAGGTCAGCTGGTTGGTTTGGGATATCAGGCAACAGGAGGAGCGTTTATTTATCGTCGTTCCATTGCCAAGGAAGTATGGGGTACCGACGATCCTTCTGTCATCAAGACAAAAATTGGACCGGGTTGGGACAAATTCTACAAAGCCGCCGCCGATTTGAAGGCTAAGGGTTTTGGTATTGTATCAGGTGATGGAGATGTCTGGCATGCAATTGAAGGCAGCTCTGAAAAAGGCTGGATTGTCGATGGCAAGCTCTATATCGATCCTACCCGTGAAGCATTCCTAGACCAGTCATTGTTGTTGAAGAAGAACGGTTACCATAATGATACCCAGGACTGGACTGATGCATGGTTTGGTGACATGAAAGATGCCAATCCTCAAAAGATTTTCGGTTTCTTCGGACCAGCATGGTTGATCAACTATGTCATGGCCGGAAATTCCGGCGGCTCAGCTCCTGGTGAAGGAACCTATGGCGATTGGGCTGTAGCTGAACCTCCTGTGGGTTTTTTCTGGGGTGGAACATGGGTTCTTGCAAATGCTAACAGCAAGAATAAGAGTGTAGCGGGAGAGATCATCGAATGGATTACCCTCGACAGTTCTAAGACCGGGCTTCAGTATTACTGGGCAAATGGTACCCTCAATGGTCCTGGAGGCACGAAAGATACCGTTGCTTCAGGTACCGTCATGAAAATGTCTGATGGAAAACTACCCTTCTTAGGTGGACAGAATATGTTTGATGTATTTGTTCCTGCAGGTGCTTTTGCTACCGGTAAGAACAAGCATCAGTATGATGAGTCCATCAATACCTATTGGCGTGACCAAGTACGTCAGTACACGGAAGGAAACAAGACAAAGAGCAAGGCTATAGCTGATTTCAAACAGCAGGTCCTTGATAACCTAGACATTTCTTCCCTGTAACTTGAACGAGAGGCCGGGGTGCAAATCCCGGCCCTATCTTACTCACTTGGAGGTGGACGCCCATGAGGCAAAAAGGAATTAGTTACGCTAAATATGGGTATATCTTTTCCATACCTTTTATACTTACTTTTCTTGTATTCTCCTTATACCCACTGGTGTATACAATAGCCATTGGATTTACCGACCTGAGGGGTCTGATGAGAACCTCCATTACCATTTTGGACGAACCGTTCCAGAATTTTCAACTGATCCTAAACAACCCGACCTTTAGAAAGTCACTATCCAATACCTTTTTGATCTGGTTTATGAACTTTATTCCCCAGATTGGCTTGGCCTTGTTGCTAACCGCATGGTTTACGAACAGTAGTATCCATGTGAAAGGACAGGGGCTATTCAAGGTACTTATTTACATGCCGAACATCATTACTGCAGCCTCCATAGCAATCCTATTCTACAGTCTTTTTGGCTATCCTAAGGGACCTGTCAACGATCTTCTGATGAAAATAGGCATTACAGACAAACCTTTTAATTTCCATTTGCATACATGGGCGGCTCGTGGAACCGTTGCTTTCATCCAGTTCTGGATGTGGTACGGGCATACCATGATAGTCTTGATAGCAGGAGTGCTTGGAATCAATCCTACCCTGTTTGAGGCAGCCAAAATTGACGGGGCATCAGCCACACAGATATTTTTCTACATTACCTTGCCGCGCTTGAGAACGATTTTACTTTACACCTTGGTAACAAGCTTGATTGGAGGCCTGCAGATGTTTGACATTCCCAAGCTATTCCTTATGGGAGGCCCCGATAGCGCTACTTTGACTACCAGCGTATTCATCTATAATCAGGCTTTTAGCGGTAGCTATCTCTATAACCGTGCAGCGGCGGCCAGCCTTATCATGTTCTTGATTATTGTGGTGCTTTCCTCCTTTCTCTTTTTTCTCTTGAGGGACAAGGACGAAATTAAGATGAGAAAAAAAATTCACGCCCTTGAAAAAACTGCAAAAAAGGAAGGGGTGCTATGAGCAAAAGCCAAAAACATTCACGAAACGTAAGTAAGACGATCATATATGTTGTCTGTATTTTTCTTGCCATCCTCAGTATTTTTCCCTTCTGGATTATGTTTATGAACGCAACCAGAGGCACCTTTGAAATTCAACAGAATTCAATTGGTCTTCTCCCATCAACTCATCTGTTGGACAATTTCAAGATTCTGTCAGGAAAAAGTTTTAATGCTTCTACAGGATTTTTCAATTCCATGATAATTTCTGCTGGGGCAACACTGTGCGCGGTCTATTTTTCCTCTCTGACTGCCTATGCCTTGGTTGCCTATAGCTGGAAAATGCGACAACCCTTTTTTACCTTCATCATGGCAGTCTTGATGATTCCTGCGCAGGTTTCAAGTATTGGTTTCTATCAGTTCATGTATCAGGTGCACCTGACAAACAGTTTTATTCCCCTCATTTTACCGGCTATAGCATCACCGGCAATGGTTTTCTTCATGCGACAGTACCTGATAGGCAGCCTATCGCTTGAAATTGTAGATTCGGCGAGGATTGATGGGTCGGGAGAGCTGTATACCTTCAATACCATTGTGATGCCCATCATGAAGCCGGCTGTTGCAACTCAGGCAATCTTTACCTTCGTCATGAGCTGGAACAACCTGTTCCTTCCCTTGATCTTACTGACCGACAAGGACAAATATACCATGCCTATAATGGTCAGCCTGCTCAGAGGTGATATTTATAAGACAGAGTATGGCTCTGTCTATCTGGGGCTTACGCTCACCGTCCTACCGTTGTTCTTTATTTATTTTATGCTTTCTCGATATATTATTGCTGGCGTTTCCCTTGGAGCCGTAAAAGAGTAGCTAAACTCTATAAAAAGGGTACTATCCCACATTTTTTGTATGTACAGGCACGATGAGGCTTTTATGCATACGTTTGACCCAAAAACAGGCCTTAGTGCAGTGTATGGAAGAAAAGGAGTAGGGTTTATGTTGGAACAAGCTTTGGAATTACTGAAAAAAATGACCTTGGAAGAGAAAGCGGCACAGCTTTGTTCTGCCTGGTTGGAAATAGAAGAAGATGGGAGTTTTGCTGTCAAGGAGACTGCCTTTACCGATGATCGTCCCCAACTCGATAGGGATTCCGTTCTTGGTCTGGGCATTGGCCAACTGACACGTCCATTTGGGACACAGGCTAAAGACCCGCGATCTGTTGCTAAAGGTGTCAATGAGATACAAAGATATCTAGTAAACAATACACGCCTTGGTATTCCTGCAATGTTGCATGAGGAGTGTCTGACAGGGGCGATGGTGGTCGGTGCCACTATTTTCCCTTCGAGTCTGAATAGTGCCTCTGCGTGGGATATTGCCCTTATGAAGCGTATAGGAAGTGCCATAGGAAAGGAGCTGTCCTCCTTGGGTGTGCACCAAGGCCTTGCTCCAGTACTAGATGTTGCAAGAGATGCACGGTGGGGAAGGACAGAAGAAACCTACGGGGAGGATCCTTATCTCGTCGGTAGCATGGGTATTGCCTATGTACAGGGGCTACAAGGAAAAGACCATATGCCTATAGCAACCTTGAAACATTTTTTAGGACATTCCTATAGCGAAGGGGGAAGAAACCATGCCCCTGTCCATATGGGGCTGAGGGAGATGCACAATACCTTTGCTCTACCTTTTGAGATGGTGGTGAAAGCCGCGCATCCCGGGTCGGTCATGCCTGCCTATCATGATATCGATGGGGATCCCTGTTCCGGTTCCCGATTTTTACTCACTGACCTGCTTAAAAAGGATTGGGGCTTTAATGGCTTGGTGGTAGCTGACTATGAAGCTCCTGCTCAGTTGTTTCATGATCATAAGGTTGCTCCTGACCTTAGTCATGCCGCTGCCTTGGCTTTGCATGCCGGTCTCGATATCGAGCTTCCCAGTGGTACGACCTATAAGCTTGGCTTGATGTCAGCGGTCCAAAAAGGACTGCTTTCTATGGATGATTTAGATGCGGCTGTGTTGAAGATTCTTGAGGAGAAATTCAGGCAGAAGCTGTTTGAAAACCCATATATTGCTATAGAAGCTATCAGTCTCAACAGTTCGGAAGATCATAGCCTTGCGCTTGAAGCGGCAACGAAATCTCTAGTGCTCTTGAAGAATGAGGGGATACTTCCCCTTGCTTCGGGTATGAAGGTGGCAGTCATAGGTCCTCTTGCTGACCATCCTTATGCAATGTATAACGGCTATTCGGCACCCATACACCTGCAAGGAGCTAAAGGCGGTGTATCTACAGTACCTGCAAAAGCCAAGACAATTAAGACTGCAATGGAGCAAGTCTCTCCCTCGACAACGATCATCTATGAACCTGGGTGTATGCTGTATGAGTCCAAGGTGGAGAAAGCTGTCTTTTTCCCTGGGGATGTGGCCTTAGGTGATATCCATTCTGAACATAAGATCAGTGAGAATACCAGTCGAATAGAAAATGCAGTGAGAGCTGCCAAAAAAGCAGATGCCGTTGTGATGGTAGTAGGGGACTTGGTTGGGCTGTTTCAACAGGGAACTGTAGGTGAAGGTTCAGATGTTTCTTCACTAGTTCTTCCCGGGGTGCAACAACAACTTGTCAAAGCTATTCTGGATACCGGAAAGCCTGTAGCCATTGTGCTGGTAAGCGGGCGTCCCTATGATCTCAGATATGCCGATGAGCATGCGTCAGCTATTTTAGGTGCATGGCTTCCAGGGGAGGGGGGAGGAGAAGCTATAGCCAACGTCTTGTTCGGCAAGGCAAATCCAAGTGGCAAGACACCTTTGTCTTTCCCCCTGTGTGCAGGATCCCTTCCCTATGCCTATAACCATACGCCGAAGGCCAAGGGGCTTCCTCGACAAAAGGAGTTCGGCTTCTTGTATCCCTTTGGATATGGCTTGAGTTATACTAATTTTTCCTATGATGGATTTTCAGTTGATACAGAGAAGATCTCCACAAAGGGGAGTGTCAACATCTCTGTTACCATCACAAATACCGGAACGGTTGCCGGAGATGAGATAGCACAGCTGTATGTCCATGATGTATGTGCTTCAATAGTCAGGCCTGTAAAGGAATTGAAGGGATTTGTACGGGTTTCCTTGCAGCCCCAAAAGGCGTGTAGAGTCATTTTTTCACTCAGTGCCGAGATGCTTTCGTTTGTTTCTGATGGAGCAAATCGGATAGTGGAACCAGGAGTATTTGAGATTATGCTCGGGAAGTCTTCAGAAGATATCGTCTGGAGACAAGAGGTTTTAGTGACAGGGGAGAAACGTGTTTTGGCAAAGACTTGGAAGTTTGAAACCCCGGTTCATGTACAGCATCTATAAAAACAAAGGTAAGGCAGGCCTCTCACTAATCAATGTTACCTCCAATGGTTGTTGGGAGACTTCATATCCAGTTTTACTGTGTTCCCTTTCCTTTGTTTTTCTACTACAAGAGGGTAAGCACATTCTGACAAATGGATCCATTGGTATATTTCACTATCTGCCTTTTCTCCTGATACTGGAGCAGTCCATTTTTTTTGAAACTCAGGGGCCCTCTCCTAATAATCCTTCTTTGTAATGCCTGTCAGTTGACAACCAGGACTCCAGGGCGTACTTTTAAGTTAGTTAAAGCTAACTGAATGAGCATGTATTCTTGTACTTGTTTCCATGGAGAAATTACCCGGTTGGCTTGAAAGGAAGGCTTAGATGAAACTTGTACTGTTGCGACACGGCGAAAGCATATGGAATCTTGAGAACCTCTTTACCGGTTGGACTGATGTGGACCTCTCCGAAGCAGGGGTTGTTGAAGCGGGCAAAGCGGGGGAGCTGCTTCTCAGTGAAGGGTATGATTTTGACATCTGCTACACCTCCTTTCTGAAGCGCTCCATCCATACCCTCAATCTTGTATTGGAGAAGATGGACCGGCAATGGCTACCTGTCATCAAGAGCTGGAAGCTCAATGAGCGGCACTACGGCTCCTTGCAAGGCCTGAACAAGAGTGAGACAGCAGACAAGTATGGTGAGGAGCAGGTACAGATCTGGAGACGCTCCTTTGATACTTGTCCACCCTCCTTGGAGCTCTCTGATACGAGAAACCCCGCCTTGCAGGAGATCTACAGGAAAGTCGATGCAAGTTCCTTGCCTCTTAGTGAAAGCCTTAAGGATACCATCGCCCGAACCATCCCTTACTTTGAAGAGGAAATAAAACCCAAGATGCTCGAAGGAGAAAGGGTGCTTATCGCTGCACATGGCAATTCCCTCAGGGCTTTGGTGATGTACTTTGAAGACCTGAGCCCTGATGAGATTATGAAGATCAATATTCCCACAGGTGTTCCCCTTGTGTATGAGTTCGACAAGGATTTTACGGTCCTCAACAAACAGTATCTTGGTGATGCCGATGCCATTGCAGCAAAGATGAAAAAAGTCAGCAGCCAGGGGAAAAGTAAACAATAGATTGTACGCTGAGGCTAGCTATGAACAGGAAAGAAGAGGAGTATTATCAGCTTTAATTCCTTTCATTTGCTCATGGATCCCTTTCTTGCAATTACCCTTGCAAAACCTCATAATACACAGTGAATATGTATATTAACAAAAAAACCAACCGAATATCCCTTGTTATAGTCAGCATCCTCCTTATTGTTCTGTTTGCCTCTTGTTCCAAGAAGCAAACAGAACCGCAGGCGCAATCATTTTTTATGTTAGGAACTGTGTGTAAGATAACCATCTACGACAATCCAACAGCCGAAGCCTTCTCTGCGAGCTTTGCCCGCCTGAAGGAGATTGAGGACAGGATGAGCTTGCGTAATAAGGGCAGTGAGGTCGCTTCTGTTAATCTTAATGCTGGAAAAAAAGCTGTTGTCGTTTCAGAAGACACGTTTGAAGTCATACAGAAAGCTCTGGATATAGCTGCCTTGAGTAAAGGTGCTTTCGATCCTACAGTAGGGCCTCTAGTAGAGGCTTGGGACATCGGAGGGGATGATCCCAGTAAGCCCCCTCAGAGTGAGATAGATGCTCTCCTGCCTCTTATCGGGTATGACCGTGTTGTTCTGGGTGCAGAGGATTCTTCTGTATTTTGAAAGGACGAAGGTATGGTCCTCGCCCTTGGGGGCGTTGC
>CAXYZP010000024.1:0-11444 GCA_964293175.1 uncultured Sphaerochaeta sp. | reverse complement strand
CACAATTTGAAGAGTTGAAACATATGATCGTAGATGGTCCCGGTGCCATGTTCGACCGTAAGATGCGTAACCTGCAGCGCGGAATGATAGCACCTGCACAGCTGTGTGAGATAGATAAGGTGGGACGGATAAACATTCCTCCCAAACTACGCGAGAGCGTGCGCCTTGTGGTACGCGAAGAGAGTGTGCTGCTTGGGACTGGAAACTATCTGGAGCTGTGGAACAAGGACGAGTACGAAACTTACATGGAGTTGAGCAATGCTGATTTCCTAGATGCAGCCCAGTCGCTCAGTGATATGATCAGGGAGAAAGATTGATGGAGTATGTGCACTATTCAGTAATGAAACAGGAGATTCTCGAGTACCTCACCCCCCCCTTGGATAGGGAAGCCTACATGGTCGACTGTACCTGTGGGGAAGGCGGGCATACTCATCTCTTCCTTGCAACATATCCTGATTTGCAGGTCACCGGTCTCGATCGCGATACCGTAATCCAGGCGAAGGCGATAGAGCGCATGCAGGAGTTTGGCTCCCGCTTCACACCCCGAAACATCTGGTTTGATGAATTTTTTGAAGATTACGACGGACCTGAGCTCGACCTTGTGCTTTTTGATCTGGGCATATCGTCCTTTCATTACGAGGAATCTGAACGAGGCTTCTCTTTCAAGAGGGGAGAGGTTTTGGATATGCGCTTGGACAAGGATGCTCCTATCAGCGCACTGGATGTGGTCAACGGCTATCAGGAAGAGCGATTGGCCAATGTCATCTACCAGTTTGGTGAAGAGCGTTATTCGCGAAGGATCGCACGATCCATCGTTGAAAAGAGAAAAATGGGCAGGATTACGCAAAGCGACGAGCTTGCCTCCATCATCTATAAGGCGGTCCCTTCAGGGTACCCCTATGGAAGGATCCACCCCGCAACCCGTACGTTCCAGGCGATACGTATAGAGGTGAACAGGGAGTTGGATCGGATAGAACCTGCTATCAAGGGAGCAATAGATGCCTTGAGAAGCGGGGGAAGGCTAGCGGTTATCAGCTTCCACTCGTTGGAAGACCGCAGGGCTAAATGGCTTTTCAAAGGCTTGGCAGGGGGGGATACCCCTACGATCAAGATCCTGACAAAGAAGCCGTTGATACCCACAGACGCAGAAAGTTCGGAAAATCCTCCTAGCCGCAGTGCGAAGTTGAGGATTGTCGAAAAAATCTAGAATTAGGAGGACCTATAATGGAACAAGATTGGTACACCTCTAATCGTGAACAAGTGAAAAAAACAGAAAGCCATAGGGCAGTACGGATGAAACAAGCCGCCACCATGTGTATGCTGCTCGCCATCATGGCAAGCATGCTCGTCCCCGTTTGGCAAAGTGCAGTAAACAGGGCTTTGGATGTAGAATTCAGGACAATATCCTCATCGTTAAAAGATCTGGAGGAGCAGCAGCGGTTGCTCCGATCTCAGATCGCACAGAAGACGATGCCCGAGGCCCTTGCAGAAGGGGCTTGGAGAGAGGACATCCTCTTACAGCAGATTGATGCCGATACGCTGGTTATGGTAGGCAGGAGGATCTGATGGCAAGGCTAGGGGGATTTTCAAATCAACGCTATCGCAGTGTAAAGGTCGCCACCATGTGTGGAGGCCTTGTTGTGCGCCCTTCAGACCGCGTTATTGAAGATGTCCAGATAGATTCCAGGAAATGTTCTGCAAACTCGCTTTTTTTTGCACTTGCCGGCACGCAAGAACATGGTATCTCTTATATAGGTGATGCAGCCCAAAAAGGCTGTAGTGCCATAGTTGTCCCCACCTCAGAAAAAGATCGAGCCCTCGCGATGCTCAGACCCTACAGCTGTGCCATTATTCTCGTACGCGATCCCCTCATAGCCCTTCAGAGCCTAGCGCGCGAATACAGAAAGATGCTGAGTCAGGTAACCAATGTCGGCATTACAGGCAGCTGTGGCAAAAGCACGACCAAGGAAGCTTTGGCTTCCATTGCCCAGACTCTGGGAAATACCATCAAGACACCGGGAAATCTCAACAGTGAGATAGGCCTACCCTTGAGCATCCTTCAACTGGAAAATGATACACAGTACGGTATATTCGAGCTGGGTATCGACCATGTTGGGGAGATGGAGAGGATGGTGGACATGCTCAAGCCGGACATAGGCCTGTTGACCAACATAGGCATCTCCCATATCGAGAAGTTGGAAAGTCGTTCGATTATCCTCAGAGAGAAAGGCAAGCTCTTCCATCCTAGTATGCAGATGGGCTTTGTCTCTGATGATTGTCCCTATACATCTCTCTTGGAGAAGCGGTCGAACCTCTCTCTGAAACAGTACGGCATACACGATATGCACGCTGTGGACAGGGGCATCGACGGATGGGACCTTACCTTTGAAGGGGAACGTTTCCATGTCTCTTGTGTCGGGCGTCACTTGCTCTCCGATGTGATGGGCGCCATACAGGTAGGCCTCGCTCTGGGTGCAACCAGAAAGGATATCGCAGAAGGCCTTGAAGGGTTCCGTCCCTTAGCGGGTCGTTCCTATGTGCATAAAAGTGGGGTCACCATCATAGACGACTCCTATAACGCAAGCCCTGACTCCACCTCATCAATCCTAGGCTACCTCAATGCCTTGGCGTGGAAGGGCGAAAAGAAGGTCGTCCTCGGGCCGATGAAGGAATTGGGCAGAGAGAGCCTGAAGGCCCATGCTCTGGTAGCCAGACAGCTCTATGCATCTCCGATGGCCTCTACCTATCTGTATGGGCAGGAGATGAAGGGTGCCTACGACCTGCTCAGACGAAGTGGGTATTCCTCGTCCCTTTTCTATACGGATGACTTTGGCGAATTGGAAAATCATGTGGTGAATACGAGCCGAGAAGGGGATCTTTTTCTCTTGAAGGCTTCAAGAAGCGTAGCTATGGAGCGGTTGATACCCGCCCTGAGTCACGTGGGGTAAGGAGGTGAGGGTGTTTATAGAGATGGCTCTGGCCTTTTGCATAACAGGCATCATCTCGATGCTCATCATCAGGTACGCCCCTCTGCTAAAGGTCGCCATAAAGCCCGAACTTGAGATGGTCCAGAGTGCAAAGAGGGGGACCCCTTCTGTGGGAGGGGTGGCCTTTAGCCTGGGTACAGTCTTGAGCACCCTCTTATTTCCCCATCGTTTTGACCATACCGTCATATTTCCCCTGCTTGGCTTGGTCTTGTTTGCCTTCATTGGCCTTATCGATGACATTTCCAAGACTCGAAAGGGCGATGGTGATGGGATTACAAGTGTGACCAAGCTTATCCTACAAGCCCTAGTGGCCGCTCTCCTGCTGCTGCTCCTACACAAAAACGGCTTACTCCCCACTACATTAGTCCTACCCCTGCTCAAGGGGAAGGTCCTAAACTTAGGATGGTTCTACTATCTCTTTGCCCTGTTGTACATCATGTACTTCGTCAACGCGGTGAACATTACCGACGGCCTTGATACTCTGGCGGCAGGATCTTCGCTTCCGCTGTTGTTGCTTATCGCATTTTTTTCGTTCAAGTCTCATGTCCCTTTCTCTGGTACCCTCATAGCCTCTCTTTTGGCTTTCCTCCTGTTCAACAGGAAGCCTGCCAAATATTTCATGGGTGACTGTGGCAGTCACGCTCTGGGCGGTTATATTGCCATCTCAGCATTGATGCTCAATGCTGAGGTGATACTGTTGGTTGCCAGCGGCCTGTTCCTTTTGGAGTTTGCTACCAGCTTGATACAGATCATAGCTATCAGGAGCACGGGAAAGAAAGTGTTCTCCATAGCACCGCTTCATCATGCATACGAGAAGAAGGGAGTTGCAGAACGTACGATAGTGGGAAGGTTCACCTTGGTATCATGGTTCTTTGCCTTGATAGGCCTTCTGCTGTTCCTGGGAACAGGGTGGTAGGGTAGAGATGGAAAGACGACAATCATACGATGACTGGCAAGGGACACAGGTCACACTTAGTGAGACAGGGGGCAATGCAAGTGCCTTCACCTTCCTATGTGTGGTGGTCATTCTCATCGCCTTGGGCCTGATTATGCTCTACAGTGCCTCCTACAACGAGGCTTTGATCCACAATCTTCCCCATTACTACTTTTTTCAGCGTCAAATGATGTTTGTCCTTTTTGCTTTGCTCTGTTCGGTGGTTATACGGTATATGCCGCTGTCATGGTTTCACTATTTGGCTATTCCCATTGTCCTTGTCTGTATGGTTCTGATGGGCCTGACGCTCTTCACCTCCTACGGGCAGGTGCGACTGGGCAGTCGCAGATGGCTGCAGGTGGGAAGCCTTCCTTCCTTACAACCTTCAGAACTGGTCAAGGTGGGGACTATCCTCCTGTTTTCTCTATGTTTTAACAAAAAGAAGGAAGAAGTATCCTTTTGGAATCGGTTTGCCTTGCCTGTAGTGGTGACCATCCTTTTCTCTGCTATGATTCTCCTGCAGAAAGACTACTCGACCACCATCCTGTATCTGCTTTTATGTGTTTCCCTGTTTCTTATAGGGGGGATGAGGATACGCACGCTGCTGGTGGGCTTCGCTTTCTTCATCGTGCCTGCCGTGACGCTGATGCTCGCTCAGCCCTACCGGGTCAAGCGCGTATTTTCCTTTTTCTTTTCTGAGATTGATCAGGGAGGTATAAACTACCAGGTCACCAACTCCCTCAAGGCGATAGGATCGGGAGGTCTGTTCGGGGTAGGGCTGGGAAACGGCACCTACAAGCTGGGTATCATCCCCGAGGTCCAAAGCGACTTTATTTTTGCGTCCATCTGTGAGGAGGTTGGGTTGGTGGGAGCCGGTTTCATCCTGCTCCTTTTTGCCATGTTCGCCATCCTGGGCTACAATGCCTATGTCCGAATGCAGAATCGGGACCGCTTCCTTAGTTTTACTGCGTTCGGCATAACGACCATGATCCTCCTGCAGGCCATCATCAACATAGCTGTAGTCACTGGCATGCTGCCCCCTACAGGTATCCCCCTGCCATTTTTCAGCCAGGGAGGGACGAATCTCTTTGTGGTGATCTGCCTATGTGCTTTGCTCTATAGGATTCTGCTCATTTCCAGCGGACGCATCCCCTTGGAAAAGAGCAGCCTCTCGAAAGAGATGCGCGACTCGATTCTTTTTGATACAGAAGCGGATGAATCATGAGCAAGGTTCGTGTTGAGATCAAGATAGTGGTCCTTGTCCTGTTGGTGCTCCTGCCCCTTGCATATTTCTCCCTATCGCATGTACCCTCCCTATACATAGATTCGATCATACTGAGCATCACCAATGAGGATTTGACGACACCTCATGCCCTGAAGAGTGCACTTGTACAGTATAGGGGAAAATCGTTGGTTTCCTTGTCCTTGAAAAAGGTCAAGAAAGAGCTTGAATCGCTTGCATTGATCGAATCAGTCAGTATAAAGAGGCAGTTTCCTTCAACGTTGCTCATCGAGACAACATTGGTCGGGGCCCCGGCTCTCGTCTATGCCAAAGATTCGGATGATGAGACTGTAGCAGTCTATGTCTTGCGCTCTGGTTTCTTGTTCGCCTTGCAAAGGGAGGATTGGCATTTATTTGAGAAACATGCGTTGAAAGTGGAAATTCCTTTTGGGTATGCCTCTTTAATGGAAAAATATGGCCTTGATACAGCATTTGGACAGGTTATGGAGCTTGCTGCCTCTCTTGAGGGAAACAGCACCTTGATAACTCGCATAAAATACGATAATAATAGCAGTAACAGCTTTGGAAAGATGGTATTGGAACTCTCCGCTTTACATGCCCAGATTTGGTTGAGGGAGCCCGTCTCAGCAGCACGGGTCACCCAAGCCATACAACTGGTCCAAGAGGACCAGAGAGAGTCGCTTTCTTTCCTTAGTTCGCATATCATGCGGTATGACCTCTACCAAGGGGCCATGGTACGCAGGAAGTAGGGCCGTCCATAAGGGGGTTGTGTCAATGGCAGGTGATAAAATGTTGATGGGGCTGGATATAGGTTCAAGCCGGACCAGGTGTGTAATTGGTTCGGTGAGCCGGGAAGGCTCTCTGATGGTCGACAGCATCTGCGAGCGCCCCAGTGAAGGTGTGCGTTCGGGCACGATCGTAAATATAGAACAGACGCTAAAAACGATACAATCTGTGGTAAACGAGGCTGAGCTTCAGGCAGGTGCCGAGATCGCCGAGGTGATCATAGGTATCGGTGGAGAACATATTGTAGGGATCCCAAGTACCGGTGTTGTTGGAATCAACAGCAAGGACCAGGAGATCAAGCGCGAGGACATCTTTCGCTCACTCGAGGTAGCACGTGCTTTTGAACTTCCTCAGGACAGGGAGATTCTCCATACCTTGGTCCAGGACTTCCAGATCGATTCGCAGGTGGGTATCAAAGATCCCATCGACATGCTCGGACACCGTCTGGAGAGTAGGGTGCTCATAGTCACCGCCTCTTCGGCAATTTGTCAGAACGAGCGCAAATGTATCCAACGCTCGGGTCTGGGTGTACAGCGCCTGGTCCTGCAGAGTCTGGCAGACTCTGAGGTTGTGCTCAGTTCCGAAGAGAAGGAGATGGGGACCATCCTCATCAACATAGGAAGCGGTATTACTGACATCATAGCCTACTCCAAAGGTTCGCCGGTCTATACCGGAGGTGTTAACTTGGGGGGAGAGGCGGTAACGGCCGACATCGCCTACATATTGAACAAGACAAGAGCCGTGGCTGAGCAGATCAAGTGTGAATCCGGTCACAGCTATGTGCCTTCGGTATCCGGTGAGGATATGGTGGTCATCCCTCAAGTGGGAGGACTGCCTGCCATTAGGATGCCTAAGAAGGAACTGAGCAAGGTCATAGAGCCACGCATGGCTGAGATCTTCTCGCGTTTGCAAAATGATTTGGAACAGGCAAATGTGCAGGGTGGTTTCGGTGGGGGCGTCGTGCTTGTAGGTGGAGGTGCCCTGCTCGGTGGGGTGACCGAGCTTGCAAGCGAGATATTCCGCTTGCCGGCACGCCTTGGCTTTCCAGAGGCTATAGGAGGCTTGGACCGTTCCTACATAAGCCCGATGTATACGACTGTATTGGGTCTTCTTAAGAGTGAAGCCAAGAAGGTCAAGGAGACCGCTCCTAAGAGCCGTTCCCATAAGGGTCGGCCCCGACGTAAAGAGAGTGGGGCAGCTTCGAAGGTTAAGAGTTTCTTCAGAACGTTGTTTTAGCATTATGAGCCTGGTGGCAAAGGATTTAGATATGGATTTCGGAATGTTTGAAGTGGAAGACATGGTACATGATGAGCAGACCTCTGCGACGGTAATCAAAGTCATCGGGGTCGGTGGCGCTGGGGGAAATGCGGTCAACCGCATGATTGCCAGTGGGTTGAAAAACGTGCACTTTGTTGCGATGAATACCGATATGCAGGCTCTGCAGCGCTCCAACGCTACGGTGAGAATTCCTATAGGCAAGGAGCTTACCGGAGGTCTTGGTGCCGGTGGTGTTCCTGAAGTGGGTGAGAAAGCCGCCCAGGAGAGCAAGGAGGATATCCGTCGTGAGATGGAGGATGCCGACATGGTCTTCATCACTGCGGGCATGGGAGGGGGCACCGGTACGGGAGCCGCCTCTGTCGTCGCTGAGATAGCAAAGAGCTGTAATGCCCTTACTGTGGCTGTGGTCACCACACCATTCGCCTTTGAAGGAAAGAAGAAGCTCCTCTTGGCCCAGGCTGGTATTGAAAAACTGCGCAAGCAGGTTGATACCCTGATCATCATCCCCAATCAGTACCTCTTGAAGGTGGTGGAGAACAACACCCCGATCAAGCAGGCCTTCCTTATGGCTGACGAAGTGCTGTATATGGGCGTACAGGGCATCAGTGAGCTCATCACCGAACCCGGTGAGATCAACATTGACTTTGCCGATGTGCGTACCGTCATGAAAGGCAAGGGTGATGCCCTGATGGGCATCGGCTTTGGTGAAGGGTCCAACCGAGCAGTCGATGCTGCCAGACAGGCAGTAAGCAATCCCCTTCTGGAAAATGCCTCTATAGAGGGTGCAAAGAGTGTTTTGGTCAACCTTTCCGGCAGTGATACCCTCACGTTGCAGGAGTATCAGGATGTGGTTGAGATCATCACCGAGAAGTGTGCTGAAGATGCGCTGATCATAGCAGGACAGGCCTTCAATCCCGAGCTTGGCGATCGCATCAAGGTGACTGTCGTAGCTACGGGTTTTGAACGTAAGCCTGAGGTCATCGGAAGTGAAATCTCCGATATGGATCTGATCAAACGCCGCTATGCATCCACTTCCAAGGGTGACGAGGATCATGAGGAGGTCGTAGCAAGTGCTCCTAAGGAAGACCTTGATGCAGGCTCCATTCAGGTGAATCGCTGGCAGGATCTGCAAAAGCAAATCAAGAAGGTCCCCGAAGGAAAGACCGATGACTACTCGATCCCCGCTGTCTTGCGTTATTCCAGAAACTCTGACGAGAAATAAGGATGTCCAAGGAAACCGACCGCGCGTTGCTTGAGGAGTACCTCGATTACCTCCTGTTGGAGCAACGCTTGGGCAAAGCTACCATTGAGGTATACGCCCATGAGGTCGGCTCGTTCTTTGCTGGTATCACCCAGAGCATAGAGACTATACAAAGCGGTGCTATAGAGCACTATCTGGTCGCCTCTGCAAAAGAGAGGTGCCTCACAGAACGTACGGTAGCGAGAAATCTCTCGGCCTTGCGCTCTTTTTTCGTCTACCTGCAAAAAGAGAGGATTAGGGAGGACAATCCCTTGGAGCAGATCTCTTCTGCCCGGGCCCCTGGCGATGCCCCTTCCTTCTTCACCGTTGAAGAGGTCGACCTTCTGCTGGAATCTATCGAGACAGATACGCTTCTTGGCAAACGGGACCGTACGATTTTCGAACTGATATACTCGTGTGGCCTACGCATAAGTGAGGCTTGTGACCTTAAGGTAGGCGACTATACCAAAGATGCTTTGAGAGTGCTTGGCAAGCGCAACAAGATGCGCATCGTCCCTGTAGGGGAGGTGGCGGCTTCGGCTCTTGCTCTCTTTCTGACACAAGTGAGACCCCAATTGGTAAAGGCCCGGGCCACCGAACAGACACTCTTTGTAGGGAGGCGGGGCAAGAAGCTTACCCGTCAGGCAATCTTCAAGCGCTTCCAGCTGTACGCAAAGCCCTTGGGCCTTGAAGGCAAGGTACATACCTTGCGCCACAGCTTTGCAACCCATCTGCTTGCAGGGGGGGCAGACCTACGCAGTGTACAGGAACTGCTTGGCCATAGTGACATCCAGACAACCCAGATATACACCCATATTGAGACCAGCACCCTTAAGCAGGCCTATGATACCTACCACACCCTGAAGGAAGACAAAAACTGATGAGCATCCTCTTTATCCTCTGTCCCATCATAGCCATCGGAGCTGTCATCGACGCCATAGCCGGAGGCGGGGGTCTCATAACCCTTACGGCCTATGTGGCGGTGGGTCTTCCCCCTCAGGTGGCCCTGGGCAACAATAAGTTCGCGGCGGCAAGCGGCACCACCATCGCCTGCTATCGCTATATCAGGAAGGACCAGGTCAGCTGGAAGGTCGGAACCATTGCAATTCTCTTCTCTCTGGCCGGTTCTGCAGTAGGGTCGTATCTAGCCACCCGCTTTGCCGATGCATATTTGCACTATCTCCTAATATTCCTGGTTCCTGTCATTGCCCTCTTCATCATGCTCAAACCTGACTTCGGGCAGGCAAAACCTATGCCTAGCAAGTATGCCATTCCACTCTCTGCGGCAGCAGGACTCTTCTTAGGTGCCTACGACGGGTTTTTCGGACCGGGGACAGGGATGTTCCTCACCATAATCTTTACCTCTGTACTAGGGCTTGACCTGCTGAAATCCTGTGGGACAGCAAAGGTGGTGAACCTTGCCTCCAATGTGGCGGCCCTCGCTACATTCATACGTTTTGGCAGCATAGACTATGCCATCGCCATTCCCTGCGCCATCAGCGCGATCATAGGCGGCTATATCGGTAGTGGCCTGGCCATACGTGGTGGGGTACAGGTCATCAGGCCTGTCATGCTTCTGGTCCTTGCGCTGCTGTTATTGAAGGTTATAGCCTCCACATTTGGTTGGTTCTGAAGCAAAGGGATGAAGGCTCTCCCTTAGGGGATATGAAACTATCCCTTTTGCTTGCTATCTCACTGTTGCCTCTTACTGGGGCTCAGATGCTCGCCCTTGCCAGACAAGAGCCAAGTGCTCAGGAAGTAAAGAAAAGATATCCTACCCATTGGTCTCCTGCTCGGGTAGCTAGAATGCAAGCTTTCCTCTCAAATAAGAACCATCCCAATACCTCTTACTGCAATCATGTGGTCTTTTTAGGCATGCAGGGATATCCCTCCGGCCTTGCTGGTCAAGAGAATCCTCCCTTCAGGCTTTTCTACAGGGGAAGGCTTCCCCGACAAGAAGAGCAGCTGCTTTCGATCTGCGGAACCCGCAAAGCCGATTTGATAGGAGAGAGCGCATCCTACGCTCTCGCACTCGAAGCAGGGGCGAACAGCGTCTCTGTGGTGACCAGCCATAGCCAGGGAATAGACAGATCTGCCCTCTATGCTGCCAGTGACGGGCATTTTCCCGCCTTCGTCACGTGTGACTGCGGCCTCGATAGCCCGAGGATTATCAATAATCACCTGCTCAAGAATATGAACCTCTTGAGTGCCTATGAACCCGATGATGCGGCTCTTCGCTTCAGGTGTCTTTCCCGTAATGTCCTTACCGCCGCCATTTCACCTCTATTGGTGGTTGTTGAGGCTCCCTTGCCCTCAGGGGCCTTGCACTGTGCCGGTCTTGCTTTGGATATGGGGCGCGAGGTGGTGGTCCACCACAGCGGGCTACGCGACCAGCCCTGGTGTAGGGGAACACGTCAGTTGGCAGAGGATGGGTGTCCTGTCGTGGCTGGATATGCTGAGATAGCGACCTTTCTGGGATATCGAAAGACCAGACGTTTGGTCTCCCCTGAAAGTGTCGGTCCGCTGTACCGATATGGCAACTCATGCTATAGTCTTAGCAATGGAACATGATGAAAGAGAGGTTGTAGAGGCCTTCCTTGATTACCACAGGCATATCAAGGGATCGAGCGAGCATACCTTAAAGGCATACGCATCGGATTTGGCTAAGCTTACGCTTTTTTTACAGGGTTTTAGCTGTCCTTTGTTGGATATGAAGGCCCCCGATGCACGCCTGTATGTACGGTATCTTACTACAGAACAACCTTACAGCGAATCTACGGTCAACAGGATGCTCAGCAGTGCCCGTTCGTTCTATTCCTATGCCTTGCGCAATGCTTTGGTAGAGGTAAACCCCTTCTCCCTGATATCATTAAAAAAAAGCCGCTCCAGCCTGCCTTCTGTCCTTACAGTGGCTGAGGTTGTCGAGCTTCTCTCCTTGGATTATGAGGATTTCCCCTCCACCAGAAACATGCTGTT
>CAXYZP010000023.1:0-11498 GCA_964293175.1 uncultured Sphaerochaeta sp. | reverse complement strand
CAGTTGTAAAAGGCTGAATCCCCGAGAAAAAAGATAGATCATCCACACCCCTCGCACCAAACCGTGATTAAGTAGCATGGTAAAGAGATAATTGATGCCTATATTTTTGGCATACTGCGAAGTATTCATAGAGTAGGATTCCTTTCTTAACTGTAATATTTTAATCTACAAACCACTAATACAACAACGAAAACATACAAAGATACAGAATATCTATGTCACCGACCCAGAACGCTTTGCTGAAGCAAAAAAGTTGCAGGAGAGCTCTTAGAGAGCTAGAGAATTGTCTGTCATGATTAAGGAACCCAGTAAGCGCCACGCATTACTGAACGCTATCGAGGAACTCCTGTTCAAGATGGGGGCCACCAAGGTCACCGAGAATGAACAGGGTAAAACTCTCGGTGCTTCGCTGTATCGTTTCAATCTTCCTTTGCACTATGATGCGAAAGCAGAGCTCAAGAGTCCCTGGTTCCAGGTCTTCCAACGTGTCAGTCAGAGCGAGGACGCCCTACTCAGGTGGGAGGTCATTGCCAGTGACGAGAGGATAGGGCAGACGGTATTTGAAGAGATAGCCAAGGTGCAGCAGAGCTATAGATAAGCGAGTAAAGAACTAAACCAAATACTATTGATACAAAGAATACAGGTATCCCCTACGAAGAGGGTACCTGTTCTTCAGAATTCACTTTGCTTATAAACCCAACCAAGGGAGAGTTTTTATAATCCTATTATTTCGGATAGGAATCTCTTCATGGTTTGTAAGTCCAAACAGTTCTGTTATGCCACTCTCTCCAAGAGTCGCCAGTTTATACTCTGAATCATAGATGCAACGAGCTAATCGAATAGGGTATTCATCAGATCCAAATAGTAAGTACTTGAGTGTTTTCTTAATTTTCACAGTTGGATTTAATTCAATAAAATGTGCTTTGTGAGCTTCTAATCCATCTTTGATCCATCTGTTGCTGTTAAAGGAAAAGACACATTCACCTAAAATATCAGCAATTTCTTGCTCACTCTTTTCCTCAATTTTTTCACTAGAGGAAAATGCATCTGCAATTAGTAAATATCTAGGCACTGCATCATCTTCAAGCCATTTATTTTCACTTGAAATAAATTCAGGAATGAAAGATAGTATCCTTTTGGTAATCTCACTAGAAGATAGTCCCTTTCTTGGTTTATAAGAATCTTCAGCACCATATATTTCTCCAACCCACCAGACAAAACGGTCAATCTCAATTCGAATAGGGATATCAATCCATCTTCTCTTTTCAGCTTTTTCATATATATCTGAAAGCTGTTTGTATGCAATCAAGAAGTTTTGGTATTGCTTTTGCATTTGAAAAATCGAACGTTCTATCATATTTTTCTTTGGCTGATCAATTCCAGCATTATTGAAATAGACGGCTCCAATTTCTTTTTCCAATTTTTTAGCCAAATAAAAATCAGTTTGTTCATTTGAAGGATAGTCCTTCATAGATTTCTTGTATATTTCCAATATGTTTTCAGTTAGTGGTTTAGCTTGTTTCCAATAGGCATCAAACAGTTGTTGTAAATCAAAGATAGTTTCTTCGTTGTCAAACTCAACCATCACTTCTTGGTTTCTCATAAGTCCATTATTAGTAAAATTTGCTGATCCTAAAAATGCAAAGCGGTCATCAACAACATAAAATTTTGGATGAAAATGAGAATCATTGAAAAAACTTATTCCTACGTTTTCCATTTTCAGTGCCTTTTCAAGTGCATTTGGACAAGTTCCTCTACCTAGTCTTACAATTAAAGAGACCCTGCAATTTTGTGTGACAATTTTTTCCAATGTTTCCCAGTCAGTAAAGAACGCTGAAGCTATATGTACTTTTGAGTTTTTTGCTTTTTCAAGAAGGTGTATTTTTAAACGATCACTATTTGTATTCTGTATCAGTCGCATGAATGGCTCCTTTATTAGCATCAGTGATACAGTTAGTATACCCTATATGGGTTAGCACACCCTTACAAATTTAATTTTTAGGGCTGAGCCTCCCAGCAAACACCTTATACGCAGGCTTCTTTCTCAGCCTTTTCGTATAGAGACCTGAGTGCTTGTGGTAGGACTCATCAGAATCAACTAGCTTGAAGTAGTATGCCTCGATGATGGGAAGCTTCTCTATCGCATCGATGTAGGCTTCCATGCGTTGGCCATGATAGGAGGGTTTGGTCACTTCAAACTCTGAGCTGGGTCCTCCAAATTCTGAGACAACAATGGGGAATCCCTTAGGAAGGATAGAGAGATAGTCTTGCCAGTTCTCCGCATCATCATAGAGATGAATATCCACAATATCATAGGAGGCATGTTCGAATACATACGCTATGGTTTGTTTGATTTGTCGTCTCTCATAGTCTCCCATATCCTTTTGCAACCTTTGCATCAGGCGCTCTTTGCTCCACCCCTTTGCTAGTCTAAGTTGGGACAGGTCGGGTTCCTTAGTGCTTGAGAGGAAAACCTCCATGATGGGATAGAGGCGGGTAATACCGCCAAGTACAACCTGAGTCTTTGGTGAGAGGTCTTGCACCGCTTCATAGAGCATATTGGTGTAGAGAACAAATTTCTGTAGTGAAGGCCAATCGGTGTAGCTTCTTGAACCTGATTCCCACTCATTTCCAAACTGAATTTTGTCAATGTTGTCATATCTGAGCAAGATTGATTCCATGAAAGAAGCGAGTGCCGTCTCGTCAAACTGATTGTCCTTCTGCTGTATGGCCCATGCAGGGCCAACGCTGGCAATGGTCAGAAAGACCTTCATATTGGCATCTTTGGCTGCCTGCATCCTCTCATCCATAGGAGCCCAGTAGTATGATCCTCTTTCCGGTTCTCGGTTTCTCCAGTCTATCGCTATTCTCACTCTGTTGATGGAGAGCTCCTGCATCGCCTTGATCGTGAAATCTCTTTGTTTTTTGTCGGCAAAGGGAGGAAATGACAATCCTGCCCTGATATCAGTCTGACCATAGACAGATGAGGAAAGTATAGGAGAAGCACCTTTCCTTGGGCTCTCTTCTGCCTTGGCTGAAGGGAATACGGGTAGGGTGGTCAGTAGGAGTAGCAGGCAGAAAACCCCTAGGAGTTTACACAACTTCTTAGGGGTTTCTCTCGAATCTATAATTCTTGTGTCTGGATTGTGTATGGAATTTCTCCTTACGTAAACCACTCAAACTGATTGTTCTCAGCAAGTTCTGTAGCAAACCGAGGCAAGGTCCTCACAGGATAGACCTCAGTGTGTCCATTGTGCTCAAGCATAGGGGTCACTATCCTCCAGGATTCGGTGATCTCGCGCATGGTTGGGAATAGGCTCTTGTCCCCTTGCAGTATTTTCTGCAGGATCTGCTCGTAGGCCTCTGGTGTATTGGCTCCGAAGGTCTCAGCCTGGTTGAACCTGAAGCTTACAGGCTTGGATTTCCATGAAGTATTCGGCTGCTTGAGGTTTACGCTGATATCTATGGTCAGTTCAGGATGGATATTTATGATGACGGCATTCTCTGCAATGCCCTGGTCATGCATGACATCCTTTGTGGTGTTCTTGAACTTCACATAGATGAGGCTCTTTGCCTCTTCCTGCATCTTACCCGTACGGATGTAGATAGGAATATTTGCAAACAGATAGGTATTCACATAGAGCTTAAGGGCAGCATAGGTGGGAATATCCACCACATGCCCACTATTGGCCCCTAGGGACTCATATCTGCCCATGGAATACTCCTCCACAGGGGAGATAGCCTTCAATACCTTTACCTTTTCAACCGCTATATCCTCTGAGGAGAGGGATGCCGGCTCATTCATGGTGAGATAGGTGATGATCTGCATGATATGGTTCTGGATAGTATCACGAACCACCCCGATCTTCTCATAGAAGCCGAGTCTCTGGTCCACACCATGGGTCTCATCGAATATGATCTGGATGCTTTCGATGGAGTCCTTGTCCCAGATCCTACGGATGATATCGTTGTGAAAGCGCATGATAAGCAGGTTCTGCATGAACTCCTTGCCCAGATAGTGGTCGATCCTAAAGATTTCCTTGTCTTCAAACGCAGTTTCCAGGATATGGTTATACCTGACAGCCGACTCAAGGTCAAAGCCGAAAGGCTTCTCCACTACAATCTTTTTGGTGAGGGTGCAGATGCAGTCCATGGAGGAATCTACCTCCTGGATCTGGTGGATAGCCTCCTCATAGAGGTTGGGCTGTAGTGCCAGGTAGTAGATGAGTTCCACACTTTCCTTGTCCACAACCATGGACTTCAGTTTTTTTGTTAGATTGCCTGTAGCCTTGGGGTCGGCCATATCATAGGGGAGATAGTCGAGGTGCTTCAGGAAAGCTGGGGTGGCCTTTTTGTCTATTATGGTGCTGACAAAGGTTTTACGATCCTCGAATCTCCTTCCCAATGCAAGCACATCAAATTCAAATCCTTTTCCGATGAGTTGTTCATAGGCTGGATAGAGTTTTTTTAAGGCAAGGTCTCCGGTCCCCCCGTACTGTACGATAATTCTTTTCACAACTTACTCCTCTAGGTCCGTGATAATGGTCACAGGAAAGTCCTGTTGTATGAAGAAAGCACTGGGTAGCGTATTCGCTTCTTCCTCGTTGGTTAGCACTCTAGTCAAGGCATCTCGTTTTCCTTCACCTAGGAACAGCAGATAGATGGGCGTCTTGTGTGAGTGGGCCAAAAAGCCGCTGTAGGTAAAGGTAACCCGTTCGTTCGGGGGTTTGGGAGAGTTCTTCACCAGTGAAGTCTGGTCTGAGGTATCAGAAGGGTAGGATCCCGGGAAAAGAGAGGCAACGTGCCCATCCTCACCGACACCGAGGAAGATCAGGTCGAACTGTGCATCTTCCAGTTCTAGCAAAGGTTTGCCGACCCTTGGGATGATTAGGCTTGTCTTTGCAAACCTTTGTTCCTCAATTGCCTTGTCCAGGCCTGCTTCCAGAAGGGTGTCAGCGTTCAATTCACCGCTGAGCCTCTCATCTAGGAGATAGAGCCTGATGCGTTTGAAATGAGCATCATCAAGGCTTAGCATGCCTATGATGAGGCTCTTTGCACTTCTTCCACCAGGAAGACCTATGCGGATGGGTCCATCCTTTTTCCTTGCTATCGCTTCTATTTGAAGGCGAACCAACTGCTGTAGTTCCGTAATATCTTGTATTGTTAGTTTCGTCATATAGTAAATATACCCAATATATGTGTAGGCGAACAGTACTGTAGGTACGCCCACGTGAAAATAGGCTTACTGGCTGGCCTCTTGTAGCTTCTCTTTTGCTATGGCTAGCATCAGTTTTATACGATTTTCCTGGTTTACATGGGTAGCTGAGGGGTCATAGTCGATAGGTACTATATTTGCATCGGGGGCCTTCTCGGTCACAGTCCTGATCATGCCCTTGGCACAGATATGGTTGGGAAGACACCCAAAGGGCTGAGTGCAGACAATGTTCTTGTACCCAGTATGGACCAGTTCGAGCATCTCTGCTGTAAGAAGCCATCCTTCGCCCATCTTGACGCCGTAGTCGAGGATTCCCTCATTGAGCTTCTTCATTTCAATATAGGTGGAGGGAACAGTGAAGCACCCTTGTTTTTTTATTGCATCAAGGGACATCTTCTCTACCATGAACAAGAGTTTCAACAGGAATTGGGTGAAGTGGGAGGAGAAGAATCTACCCCCGTAGTATTTGCGGTCTATTATGGCGTTGTCAGCTCCATAATAGAGAAATCCCATCATGGAGGGGACCATAACCTCACAGCCCTGGCCTTCAAGGAACTGTTGGAGGTTGTTGTTTCCCAGTGGAGAGTACTTCATGTAGATCTCTCCGACGATGCCCACCTTGATCTTCTCCACCTTAGTAGTTTGGATCTGTGCAAACTCCTTGGCAATGGCATTGAGGTTGCGTTTCATAGCCCACCCGATATAGCCGCTGTTGTTTGCAAACTTTTCAGATAGATATGCTGTCCATTTGGCAACCAACTGGTCAGCTTCACCTTGGGTGTCTTCATAGGGGCGCACTTGGTTGGAAAGGGTCATAAGGAGATCGCCATAGACAAACCCTGCATAGGCTTGCAACAGCATGAAGGGGGTAAACTTAAAGCCCGAGTTTTTCTCCATCCCCTTGAAATTGAGGCTGATGACAGGGATCTGCTCCATACCACATCGTTTCAGGGCTTTTCTCAACAAGAAGATATAGTTGCTTGCCCTACAGCCACCACCGGTCTGTGTTATGACCAGGGCTGTCTTGTCCACATCATAGAGTCCACTTTTCAAGGCGTCGATCATCTGCCCGATGACCAGCTGTGCCGGGTAGCAAATGTCGTTGTGCACGTACCGTAGGCCTTCACGGATAACGTTCGGTCCCTGGTTTTCCAGAAGGATTGCCTTGTATCCATGGTTAATAAAGACCTCCTTGACCAAGGTGAAATGAACAGGGGACATATTGGGTAGAAGGATGGTGTAGTCCTTCTTCATCGCTTTGGTAAATGAGACTGCCATTACCTGTCTCCCTCCTCTAGAGCCGCCAACAAGCTTCTGATACGGATCTTAACCGCCCCGAGGTTGGTTATTTCATCAATCTTTATCTGGGTATAGATTTTATTGCTGTCGTGTAGGATATCCCTGATCTCGTCACTGGTCACCGCATCGAGGCCACAGCCGAAGGAGACCAGATGGATGAGGTTCATATCCCTCTGGCCCAATACATACCTAGCCGCATCATAGAGGCGGGCATGGTAGGGCCACTGGTTGAGGACCTTGCGATCTTCTTTCCTCATCTTGTGGGCAACTGTGTCTTCGCTGATAATGGCACACTCGCACTGCAAAAGCAGCTGGTCTATACCATGGTTGACCTCGCTGTCGAGATGATAGGGTCTGCCTGCAAGGACAATGATGGGCCAATTCTTGGCTCTGGCATTATCTATGATTATCTCACCTTGGGCTCGTATCGCCTTGAGGTAGGTTTCATACGCCTCATAGCCACGCTTGCAAGCCTCTCGTATTTCCTTGTTGGGAATCTTGTAGGGGTTGCCGATGACAGAGTAGAGGCGTTTGGGAAGAAAGGCGCGGTCAGCGAGGGAGAGGTAATCACTGATGAAGGTGATATCTTCATCATCGAGTTCGGGGATATTGTTTTTCAACACCTCGGGGTAGTAGGCGACTATCGGACAGTTAAAGTTGTTGTCACCCTTATGCTCGTCGATGTTATAGCTGCTGCAGGGGTAGAAGATGGTCTTTACCCCCTCATCCAGGAGATATTGCATATGTCCGTGCATCAGTTTAGCAGGATAGCAGACCGTATCGCTGGATATGGTCGATTGCCCATCAAGATAGGTTTGTCGGGTGGAAGGGGGGGAGACCACAACTTCAAAACCTAGAAAGGAGAAGAAGGTATGCCAGAAGGGCAGTTGTTCCATGAAGTTCAATTGGAACGGAAGGCCTATCTTGCCTCTTCGGTTTTTCAAAGGCTTGAACATGGCGAGGTACTGCTGTTTGAAGGCATAGATATTCAAATCCGACGGATTGCTGATAAAACTCTCCGGCTTGACGATGCGGTCACACTTGTTCCCACTTATCAGCTTGCGCTCATGGTCGAAGCGGTTGACGGTCAGCAGGCAGTAGTTGGTGCATCCCTTACAATGAAGGGTCTTTGTGGTGTGGGTAAAATCCTGTAAGGCATCGAGTTGCAAAAGAGTAGTGCCCAGTGGGACGCTCTGGTGCATTTTTTTGGCATACAGGGCACATCCGTAGGCTCCCATCAGACCAGCCTCCTGAACACGGACTACCTCTGCACCCAGTTCCAATTCAAAGGAACGCAGTACCGCATCATTGAGGAAGGTGCCGCCCTGCACTACGATGTGGTTTCCCAGCATCGAAGGGTCAGTGGAGCGGATAACCTTGTACAGTGCGTTCTTCACCACACTGATTGCAAGCCCGGCAAAGATGTCGGGTATCTCAGCTCCGTCCTTCTGGGCCTGTTTTACCGAACTGTTCATGAAGACCGTGCACCGGCTGCCAAGGTCAACAGGATATTTTGCCCCTAAGGCCATCGTGGCAGCCTCTTCAGGGGTATAGCCCAAGGCATTGGAGAAGGTCTGTAAAAAGGATCCGCAACCTGAAGAGCAGGCTTCATTGAGAAAGATATCATCTATGACGCCATCTACGATCTTGAAGCACTTGATGTCCTGCCCTCCGATATCGATGATAAAATCGACCAGAGGATTGAAGGCCTTGGCACTGGTGTAGTGAGCTATAGTCTCCACAAGGGAGTATTCAAGATCGAAGGCCTGTTTGATGAGATGCTCCCCGTATCCGGTTGAGCATCCTTTGACCAAAGATATCTTGGGATAGGTGGACATGAAGGTCGTGAGGAACTCCTTGATCAGTTGGACCGGGTTGCCGTTGTTGCTCTGGTATCGTGTATGGAGAACTCGACCATCAAGATCCAGGATACAGAGCTTGACGGTGGTAGAACCCGCATCGATTCCCAAGAATGCCTCGCCTGCATACGTTTTTGGATCGCCATAGGCAAGTTTGGCCTGAGCATGTCTCTCCTTGAAGGTTGCATACTCATCATCGTCCTTGAATAGGGCGGGGATAGAGGTATAGGAGGCCTGCACTTTGGTATGTTCCACGGTATGGATAAGCTTTTTGAGGGATAGCTTGCTTCCACCGCTGGCCAAGGCTGTCCCTAGAGCCACAAAATAAAGCGAATTTTCAGGGCATATACCCTCAAGCTTGAGGGTGAGGTCAAAGGCCTTGCGCAGTTGAGGAAAGAAAGTCAGCGGGCCTCCGAGGTAGACCACCTGGCCCTTGATAGGTCTGCCTTGGGCAAGACCCGCTATAGTCTGGTTCACAACAGAGTAGAAAATGGAAAGAGCCAAGTCCTCTTTTGCAGCTCCCTGGTTGAGCAGGGGCTGCACATCACTCTTGGCAAAGACACCACACCTTGATGCTATTGAATAGGTCTGTTTTGCTCGCTCTGCAAGCTTGTCCATCTCGTCTTGGCTGACATGCAAAAGCGATGCCATCTGGTCGATGAAGGAGCCGGTCCCTCCGGCACAGGTGCCGTTCATACGGACTTCCATCTGATCGCCGAGGAAGAGAATTTTAGCATCCTCTCCGCCGAGCTCGATGACAACATCGCTGCTGGGAAGGTAGTGTTTCACTGCAAGTCTGGTAGCATAGACCTCTTGGACAAAACTGAGGTCCAAGTTTTGTGCAAGGCCCATTCCGGCTGATCCGGAAATGCTGATTGATATTTCCTCATCACCAATTTCTGTAAGAATTGCCGATAAAAGAGTCACCGCAGTTTCCCGAATTTGAGAAAAGTGACGGGTATACTGCGAATGCACAAGATTGCCATTGTTATCAAGAACCACACTTTTCATGGTGGTGGAGCCAACATCTAATCCGATTCTCACCGAAATGCCTCCGAGCTACAAGAACAATACATATTATCCGCTGTTTATGGTAGCGGATATCTTAAGTTTTATACAGTATCGTAGAAAGTGTCTAGATACGACCTAGTTTTTACGGTTCCCATTGAAATCAAAATCAATGGTCTGGACACTCTCAATCGCCTTTTCCAACAACGGCTCGATCTCCATCAGCTCATAATGATGGGTTACGCTCTGCTTGTTGGGGCGCACCAGCGGGTGCCTGGGACTGAAGATGACACAGCAATCTTCATAGGGAAGTATGGATGTATCATAGGTTCCAATCTGCTTTGCAATGTTCATTATCTCCTGTTTGTTCATCCCTACAAGTGGGCGCAAGACCAGCTGATCGCTCATGCTGTCTGTAAAGGTGATGCTTTCCAAGGTTTGGCTTGCTACTTGGCTGAGCGCTTCGCCTGTGACGATGGCTGTCCCATCTTGTACCAGTGATATGGCATTGGCGACTTTCATCATCGCTGCTCGAAACATCAGGGTGTGTTCGTCCTCTGGGCTATGGTCGCGTATCCAGAGTTGGACGTCAGTGAAGGGAACCACATGCAACCTGGTACCCTGCAAATAAGGAGCGATCAGCGAAGCGAGCTTCGCTACCTTCTCCAAGGCCTGTTCGCTGGTGTAAGGGGCCGCATGGAAGTATATGCACTCCTGCTTTAACCCACGTTGAGCCATCATGTACGAGGCTACGGGGCTGTCTATGCCGCCGCTAAGCAACAGCATTCCTTTTCCTGCAGTATTGACTGGCAAGCCCCCAGGACCTGGTTGGGGCGAGGTAAATAGGTATGCCTTATCACGTATTTCACAATATATGGTTTTATCAGGATATTTGGCATTGACTTTCATGTTGGGATAGGCTTCGAGGACAACCCCACCGAGTTCGCAGTCTATCTCATAGCTGCTCATGGGAAACTGTTTGTCGGCTCTTCGGCTCTCACTCTTGAAGGTTCCTGTCCCTGAAGCAAAAGGCTCCTCTTGGATTAAGAGCGCTGCATGTTTCTTAATGACTTCAATGTCCTTTTCACACCGTATGCACTTGGAAAAACCTACCACCCCGAAGGTGGTTCTAAAAGCCATAAGAGCCTGTTCAACGGGACATTCGTTGCTGATTTCAAAGTAGAGGCGGCCCTTTTGCTTGGAGACGATATTGCGGTGTGGCTTGAGTTTTGCCTTGATGTTAAGCTTCAGCCTTTTTTCGAAAAAGTCACGATTTTGACCTTTGAGTGATATCTCCCCGAGTCTTACGAGGTACAAAGTTGAATCTTTCATGCTAGCTCCCTATAGGTTGTTTCTATTGCATAGGAGAGCTGTTCCGCACTCTCTATGGTGGTCTCCTTACTAAAGGAGAGACGTAGGCTGCTTTTGGCATCCTGGGGTAGGATTTGCATTGCTAACAATACCCCTTGGCTTTTTTGTTTTGCATTGCTGGAACAGGCAGAGCCTGATGATACACAAAAGCCCTTTGCGTAGAGCATTCTGGTAAATACTTCACTGGGCCAGGGGTTTACTGATAGGGTGAGTATATATGGTGAACACAGTTTGGCAGGTGAGAGAATCGGAAGGAAAGAGAGTTTTTCACGAAGCAGTGCATTGATTTTCTCGACATGAGCATAATTTTTGTCTTGTGCTGTAACAGCCTCTTCCAATGCAGTGACCATGGATGCGATGCCACTGAGATTCTCAGTTCCTCCGCGTAGGCCTTTCTCCTGTTCTCCCGCACGGTTGAGCGCAGTCACCGATGCGTTGGTGTTGTACAGGATGCCGACTCCCCGAGGGCCGTGAATCTTATGGGCGCTGAAGGAGGCGCTGTCGACCCCCATGGCGGTAAGGGAGAAGGGAATTTTTCTCAGGGCCTGTACAGCATCGGTGTGGAAATGGATCTTCCGTCCAGTGCTCACTTCCTTTTCCCGTACAACGGAAACCAAAGAGGCAATATCCTGGATGGAGCCTGTCACATTGTTTACGAGCAGGCAGCAGACAAGACGAGCCTTGTTGGTGAGGGCTCGTTGTAGGTCTTTTGGATTGACAAATCCTTTAGGGGCGACAAGATAGAC
>CAXYZP010000022.1:0-11520 GCA_964293175.1 uncultured Sphaerochaeta sp. | reverse complement strand
AGAAGCAGAAGCGACAGACATCGAGATCAGGGCAGAAGACTTGAAGACCGACGTCATGCGTTCCAGCGGACCGGGGGGTCAGAGTGTAAACACCACTGACAGTGCTGTAAGACTCACCCACCTTCCCACCGGCTTGGTAGTAATCTGTCAGGATGAAAAAAGCCAGATCAAGAACAAGGCAAAGGCCCTTCGTGTCCTGCGCTCCCGCCTATTCGATCTGGAAGAAGAGAAGAAAAACACAGAACGCTCAGAAGCACGTAAGATCCAGGTAGGATCGGGCGACCGTAGCGGACGCATCCGTACCTACAACTTTCCCCAAAACCGCTTTACCGACCATAGGATCAACCTCACCCTCTATAAGCTGGAACTCATCATGGGTGGACAGCTAGAGGAAGTCATTGATGCGATGAAGGTAGCTGCAGGTGAACTGGCCATCCAGGAAGCTTGATATGGTGGGCACGTCTGTAGAACAGCGCAAGGCTTTTTGTGCACAAGCGCTCCGAAAGAACAACAAGACAGAGACACCTGAGCTAGAGGCTCGCCTTCTCATGCAGAAGGCAACCTCTCTTACCCAGGTACAACAGATCCTGCACTCTGATAAAATCCTGGATGAACATGCATTAGATATTCTTGAGAATATGCTTGCCCAAAGATTAGATTCTCGCCCCATGGCATACATCCTTGGCTACAAGGAATTCTATGGGAGAGTCTTTTTTGTCGATGAACGAGTACTCATCCCCCGTCCTGATACAGAAACCCTGGTGGAAGTCGCTCTTTCGCATGCAAGACAGAAAGACAAAAAGCTTCGCATCATTGATGTCTGCACAGGAAGCGGGTGTGTTGGAATAACCCTTGCCTGTGAACTTGGCTATGATGTGGTCCTGTCGGATATCTCAGGTGATGCACTTGAGGTAGCGCAAACGAATGCTGTTACCCTTATAGGACATACGCTACCGGCAGTCCAAGGTGATCTTCTCTCCACCCACCCTGATAAATATGATATCATCGTCAGCAACCCCCCGTATCTCACCGGTGCGTGGTGTGATGAAGTACATGACGATGTTAAAAAAGAACCTCGTCTTGCCCTCGAGGGGTTTGACAGCGATGGACTACGCCTTATACGGGCCTTGGTGGAACAAAGCACTATGCGCTTACAGGACGGAGGGACCCTTATGATGGAGTGTGACTACCGTCAGGTAGCCGAAGTGAAGAAGATTATGCTTGCCTCAGGCTTTAGCATGATCAAGAGCGAGCAGGATCTGAGTGGAAGAGAAAGAGTAGTATGGGGGATGTATAATTGTACGAACAACTGATAGAGCGTTTCATCCAGAAAGCCTTCAAGTACCCTAAAGTGGATCAGGAGAAAATCCTTGCGGCCGCTACCTACTCTGCGTCCAAACACAACAACCAAAAACGAGCCAGTGGAGAACCCTACATCATCCACCCCCTAGCAGTAGGAGAGATTCTCATACAGCTGAAAATGGATGCTGACACCATCGTTGCAGGACTTCTGCATGACACCATCGAAGATACCGACACCACCTATGAGGATCTTGCCGAACTTTTCGGACAACCCGTTGCAGACATGGTCGAAAGCGAGACCAAGATCAGCAGCCTCAAGGCAATGAGCCGAAGCGCCCAGGAAGCCGAAACTATAAGAAAGATGTTCTTCGCCATGAGCAAGGATATCCGCGTCATCATCATCAAGCTGGCCGACAAGCTGCATAACATGCGTACCTTGCAGCATCTGAAGCCTGAACGTGCCAAGGAAATAGCTGGAGAAACACTGGATATCTTTGCACCCCTAGCTGACCGCTTGGGCATCTCCTGGCTGAAGGACGAGCTCGAAGACCTCTCACTGAAAATTCTCAAGCCAGATACCTTCCAGTATATCCAAGACTATCTCTTGAGCAAGAAAGGGGAACAGACAGCCTACCTGAACCGGATAGAGAAGAGCATCTACCGCGCCTGCGGGGATGCCAACCTCAGTGATGTCATAGTAACCAGCCGTGCAAAGCACACCTACTCCGTATATATGAAGATGAAGAAGAGGAAAAAGGAGATCGATGAGATCTTCGACATCCTCGGAGTCAGAATTCTCTGTAACAACCTTACCGAGTGCTATACCATCCTCGGTGTTATCCACCGCCTGTGGCCACCCATTGAAGGAAGGTTCAAAGACTACATAGCCATGCCCAAGGCAAACAACTACCAGAGCCTGCACACAACAGTCATGGCCCTCGACGGCAAACTGATGGAGATCCAGATCCGTACCAAGGAGATGCACTTCACCGCAGAGTACGGTGTTGCAGCCCACTGGACATACAAATCAGAGACAGGCAGTGAAAGCGGTGCCTGGTCTAAGATGGACAATGACCAGTTCTCCAGGATTATCAGCAAGCTGAAGACCTGGTCCAGTGAAATAGAGAGCAGCGAATCCTATATGGAGGATATCAAGGGAGAACTCCTGAAGGATACTATCTACGTCTTCACTCCCCAAGGGCATATTGTAGAGCTCCCTAAGAACGCCACCCCACTGGACTTTGCCTATCAGATCCATACTGAGGTCGGCAACCACACCACAGGGGCTAAGGCCGATGGCTCGATCATAGCGCTCAATGCTCCGCTGAAGAACACACAGGTCATCGAGATACTCACATCCCCCAATGCGCGGCCCCGTGTACAGTGGCTACGCTATGTGCAGACCAGCAGTGCAAGAAAGAAAATCAAGGCATGGCTGAACAAGTATGATGAGAACATCCTCATAGACAAGGACATCATAGCCAAACGTAAGATATCGGAAGCCCAGTCAAAGGTCGAACAGCCTCAGCCTCAGCCTCTGCCAACAGATGGCGACGACATAGTCCGCCAGGTAGTCGATCTCTCACGTATGAAGTTCGTTGTAGGTGATGAGAAAAATATGATGATCCACATCGCCCAGTGTTGCTCCCCAGTTCGAGGGGATGAGATCGTGGGGTACATCAGCCGCGGAAGGGGAGTCATCGTACACAAAAGAGACTGCCCCAATCTCAAAAACATGAGTGAGATAGTAGACCGCTCGATTGATGTTGAATGGGAAACCGAATCCCCCAAGCTTACCAAACGTTTCAGTGTCTCGAGCAAACGCACCTATGACCTGTTTGGCGAGATAGAAGGGACCCTCAGAAAGTTCAAAGGTCACCTCATAGAGGGGCGACTGAATGATGATGAGGAAGGCAAACTGATAGGAACCTTCACTATGGAGGTCCAGCATGAGGATGACTTCAAGAAAATCGTAAAGAACCTGAAGACCATCCCCTCGATAAACTCCATCAGCGAGATTAAGTGATTACTCCCCGAGAACTCTGAGTATTTCAGGAAGCAACTGTTTCTTGCGTGAAAGCACTCCAGGCAGGCTGAAGGTATCTTCAGCTTCCTTGACATAGGCAAGCTTCCTCTCATACCCTTGCATCGGTGTCAACAGAAGCACACTCTGCTCCTTCACCACATCGGTAATGAGGAACATCGCCCAAGTAAGGGCATATGCACGCTTGAGCTGCTCTAGCTCCAAGAGATATTCCTTTCTGTACTCTTCCAGATCCGAGAGTGTCGTCACCTCAACCTGACCGATGCCAAATCTGATACCAAACTCCTCATACTGCTTGAAATCCGATTCCAGCATTTTGCGAGGGTCTTCCGTGGCAAGGGACGCACCGCTTGCGAACATCCTCTCTCCAAAATCCCGCATTTCAGGAATATTAGCTATAACGCAGAGGTCCTGCACTGCAGTGTAGTCCTCAAAGGTAGTCGTAGGACTCTTAAGCATGATGGTATCGCTCACAATACCACTGAGCATCACCTTCGCAAGAGACTCGGAGATGGCTACCTCATTGCGAACGAAAAGGTTGTAGATAATTGTACAGGTCGAACCCAAGGGTTCACATCGGATGTAGATGGGATGACGAGTCTTCGCCGCCCCAAGGCGGTGGTGGTCAATGATCTCAACGACCTCAGCCTCCTCAATGCCCGGCACGCTCTGCTCAGGCTCATTGTGGTCGACCATGATAAGTTTAGTCTTGGGCTTCTCCAAGAAACATCTTCTGGTTATAAATCCTACCCACTCATCTCCTGAAAAGACAGGAAGACCTCGGAACTCGCTCTCTGCTAGGATAGCCTTGGCTTCATCAAAGAGCATATCATCCTGGATACTGGGAGGATTGTCCCGTATCAGCTCTTTGACTGGAATAGTGAGGCGCAAGAGTCTCAACGACTCTGCAGTGTCCTCCTCACTGATGAACACCGTCCCCTTGTATGAAGAAAAATCAACATTTGAGGTGAGGGCATTTTCCAATCCAGTCAGAATGATGGCTGGAATCTGCATCTCAATTGCTTTTCTAATGTGGTCTTCCCTATCACCGACTACCAGTATGGGTTTTTGCTCAATAAGAGCTTCCATGTGTTTACAGAAGATTGTATAGCGCATCGCTCCTACTACAATAGGTGCATCAAAGGCAGAGAGTTCACCTCTTTTGATGAACTTACCCCTCAGCACCTTGGAAAAATTATCAGGGACAAAATGGTAGACGGGACGACTGCCGCTGTTTTCCCGCAAGACAAAACTGCTGACCTCATCAACACTAAGCAAACCCTTGTAGGTAGTTTCCTCCAGAATTGGAATGACTGAACTCTGGGAAGCCTTGCCGTAGAAGGAGACAAGGTTGTACACAGGGTCTGTTGCCTGCAAAACTGTATTTGGCACACGCATGACACTTGTGACCCGAGATCTCACATCCTTGATGAAGGCGGGCGCCTGCACCCCAAGGCGATCAAATTGCGCCTTGGTCGTGTCATTGAGATTACCACACCGCACGGGGATATAGGTATTGGATGGATCGAGCTTATTTTTCAGGTATGCGTAGCTATAAGCAGCGCAGACACTGTCCATATCCGGATTACGATGACCACTAATGAATATTTCAGCCACAGGTTAGTTCCTTTGTTTAAGGCTATTCTACTGCAGTTGCCCCCCTGAATCAACTCACCTTTTGCAGTAGCAAGAAAAAGGCAAATACAGTATCCTCCAATAAGGAGGAACATATGGCTAACGTCGTACTTGCCAATGACCACGGAGCTGTGGAATTGGCCTTAACATTTGTAAAACATCTCACGGATAAAGGCTATACGGTCAACCATCTTGGGGTCACATCCAGCGATTCGGTCGATTATCCCGATATGGCGGAATTGGCGTGTAATGAATATAAGAAAGGCTCCTATGCCTTTGGTGTGCTCTTGTGTGGAACTGGAATAGGCATATCTATCAGTGCAAACAAGATAGAAGGGATTCGTTGTGCCCTACCGCAAAACGGCTATGCCGCTAGCATGGCAAGAAAGCATAATGATGTAAACTTCATAGCCTTTGGCGGAAGAATCGAATACTGCGAAGATCCCTGCTCCATTCTCGATGCCTTTGTTGATGACTCATTTGAAGGGGATCGGCACCAGAGGCGTGTAGATAAGATCATGGCTTTGGAAACTCGCGCCTAGAGATAGTCGCGGTACGTTCCCACCAGATAGAAATCATACTTTACAAGATCAAAAAGCACACTCACCTGAGTGGTGAAAAAGTTGTATGCAAGGGTCACGGTAAAAGCACGCTCACGCTTTGCTGAGATGGGGTTCCCCACTGCAAGGGGCGTCAGGCTGAAGAGGATGTGGGTAGGGAGCACATACTCGCCGGGAAAGTAGTCTGAGAACAAAATACCAGCACCAAGCAGGGTGTTCACTCCAAGCCCTGCTACCCTGGTACCGGTGGACCGCTGACCAAGCAAGGATTTCTGCAGGAGTATGGCAACTGTGGTATCGCCGAAGAACTGGGGTACCAAGGCGCTGTTCGCCTGCAGATCCAACTCCCAATCATCACAGACTCCGATCGTCACACCCCAAGCAAGTTTTAACTTGCTTGAATCATATGAACGATTCTCACCCCAATGGGTAGTTGTCCCCAGCGTTATGCCAAGGTCAAAGGTCCCGGCAAACAGGGAAGCTTGAAAGAGCACCAGGGCGATTAGACTTATATAGAGTTTTCTCATGCAGACCTACTTGAAAATATAGGTGTAACGAACGAGGTTTATCTCCCAGTTGTTCACCGCGCCTGTCGCTAAGTCTATAGCGACAGAAAAGGCAAAGAATTCATACCAAAAATCCTTTTGGCTGAGCTTGAACGGACTGCATCCCACACTCATCAGGTGAGAAGCATTTTTCACATCAAAATGATAGGCAACTGAAATGGCCGGATCATACGCTACAATATTGTTCGCAAAGAAGTTGAACGGGTGGTCAATTGCCCTAAAGAGGTCTACAGAGACACCCACTTCCAGATAGGGGAAAATAAGAGATCCCTGCATGTCACTGCCCATAGCTCCCTTAATATGCGCTGAAGGGTTGCCGATAGGCAACAGCCATGGCTGATAGACAAACGAAAGCTCAACACCTCCACTGGAGGAAACCTCCTGGTTAAGGAGATCACTCTGACCGTACATGCCAAGACCATAGCCAAAACTTTTGGACGCCAGAGGAGACGCAAATATAAGCAGCAGCAAGACTACTGTCAAGGTTCGTTTCATCCTACCCTCCTATAATTCCAAAGGCATACCGAGGCCAGTTATCAAGACGACGCCACAATTCTGCCTGTTCTTTAGTTATCGGCAGAGAGTCCTCAAAAATGGTTGCAAAATGCTCCTCCATCTCTTTGGCCAAAGCCGGACTGTCTATAACCAGTGACATCTCATAGGCAAGGGTAAATGAGCGGTAGTTCAGGTTGGTTGAGCCAATTGCCACATATCTGCTGTCTACGATCATAAGCTTCTCATGCAGCAGACGCTGTGACTTCTCACTTTCTTTTTCCAGACGGAGATTGATATGCATCGACAAGAGGTCCTTTGCGATATACTCAATGCCCTTTCGGTTTGAAACACGTGAATCAAATGGGATTGCCATTTCTACATCCACCCCACGCTGTGCTGTCTGACGGAACACAGAGAGCAGGTACTGATCAAAGAAAGGGAGAAAAGGCAGGGCCTTCACATTCACCTTGGCCTCTGCAAGCAAAGATCCGTACATGCCAGCTAGCTTGTCAGAAAAAGGATGTTGGTCGGCAAACCATGCGGTATAGTGCTCTTCATCAGATTTAAAAGTATAATCGACGGAGAAATCTTCCCGACGAACCTCATCCCAAGTCTGTTCATTCCACCAAGGGACAAATCCATCCAACATGACCTCACACAGTTCAGGCGAAGCGAATTCATACATTGTATCGCGCTGCAGGTCGTTTCCTGCTGCCCCAATAGAGATATAGTTGAGATTCATCCCACCAATTGCCAGGTTTTTCCCATCGACAATAAGGTATTTTCGATGGTCCCGCAAAAGGATCTTAGGGCCGGCTACAAGTCTTGCCGCTGACATGGGGTTGTACTCTAAAAGGTGTACACCGCTATCACGGAGAAATTTCAATGGGATGAGGTGAAAACGGGTCTCAGTCATGTCGAAGGAGCCGGTACCATCGACAATGAAGTAGATGCGCACTCCCTCTTCTGCCTTCTGGGCGATGAGGGAGTACAACTCATCAAGACATTCCGAACTGGAGGCGAGAAATGAGGAGATGATGATATAATCCTCAGAGGACCGAACCAGCTCGATTACCCGTTCGCGCCAGAGAGCGCCATCATAGTATATGGTGGGATAGGTCATCGAAATCTTGGGAATGTCATAGCTTTCCATCTTCTCTTCAAGGCTCAAAGAACTGTCCACAGATGATCCTTTGACCAAATGGGTTGTCGATGTACATCCTACAAACAAAGAAAAAAGAACTATAACACTACATACCAAAAAAACTCTTTTCATCAGGGCCTCATCGAAGGAAATATAAAGGGATGGGGAAGCAACTCCCCAAAGGTATACACAAGGTGTGTTCCTTGCCCCTTCTGTAAGGCAGCCGCTGTATCCAGCAGATGGACCTCAGTATCAGGGCGGGTAAACTCGGCAAGGACCTGAAGACAAAGGGCACAGGGTGGTGCCGGCGGGGAATCTTCGCTCACCACTACCAACAGCTCTACACCCAGGACCCCTTCATTGGCTATTGCATTGAGCACAGCATTGCGCTCTGCACAAATGGATGCCCCATAGCTGGAGTTCTCCACATTACAACCACTGTAGACCCTGCTGGTAGCTGCACTGAGCAGGGCTGCACCAACCATATAGTTAGAATACGGGGCATAGGCATTCTTGCGTTTGGCATATGCCTCGTTGATCGCTAATGATAGCAGTTGAGCCTTGGTCTGCATGACACCGGATGCAGGAAGAATCCTGTTAGCGCCATACTGAACCTTACCGTCATCGCTGCTTATCAGATTTTCCAGCTGTTCGTTGAACATCTCGACAGAGGAAAAATCCTCAAAACTATCTAAAGAGGTAACAACAAGGTCAGCCCCCGCTTCAAACAGATCAGTGACCACAAAGGTAGTGGTAAGAGCACAAACCTGACAGCCCGCCTTCTTTCCGGCATGGATTCCATTGATGGCATCTTCCATCACCAGGCACTCTTCGGTAGGAAGGCCCATAGCAAGGGCGGCAAGCTGATAGATGTCGGGAGCGGGCTTGTTGCGCTTGATCATAGCACCTGTCACCACTAGGTCGAAATCGGATTCGGAAAGGCCTATGCTCTTCAGGTTTATTGCTACCTTGGCAGGGGCGCCGCTGGTAGCCACTGCAACCTTAAGCCCGGCTTTCTTGGCATTGGTTATAAAGCGGTGAACGCCCTCAAGGGGGCCCACTTCCATGGCATAATCCGCATAGAGGGAAAAAAGTTGCTTCTTCGCCTCTTCATAATCTATGGTAAGACCATATTGTTCAGCTACACCACAGAGAAACTTGCGATCTCCTGCTCCTATGAAAGGGGTAAAGTCCTCTTTTTTTACAGAGACACCCATAGAAGCGAAATATGAAATTGCTGCATGAAGGATGAGGGGTTCGGAATCGATGAGCACCCCGTCCATATCAAAGAGAATTCCCTTAATCATGTAAACTCCTTACTCTTTCACTGTATAGAAAAAAACACTCTCTGGCAAGAAATGTGTACGGGAAGCGGACATACCCGGCAATTTGTCAAAATCTAGTATATAGAAAGAACAACCCAAGGGTAAGTAAGACACAAAACGGCAACTCCTTGTTGCCGTTTTGCTAGTCTGTGTGAACCTACAATCACACGATACATCGATCTCAATGCATCACAGTCTTTCCCCTTGCCGGATCACCTTGAGGAACAAACTCCCCATTGCCTTCAATACCCAGATAGATGCCGTCTCCCATGATTAGCCTACCTCTGAGGTAGGTCATGATGGGTTTACCCAATACGGAAAATCCTTCATAGGGGGTGTATCCACTTGCCGAATGTGTGTTCTCAGAAGAGAGAGTCCAAGCCATATCCGGGTCAAAGATCCCCAGATCGGCATCAGAGCCGACTCTAATCGCACCTTTCTTCGGATACAGGCCAAAAGCCTTGGCAGGGCCTGTACTGAGCAGGTTTACCACCTGCTGCAGGCCGATCCTCCCACTGTTCATCGCAAAGGTATTCAACAGGGGTAACATCTCTTCAGTGCCAGGGATACCGGGAAATATAGTACGACAGTCGTTGCTTGCAAGTTTCTGTTCCTTGGTAAACGAACAATGGTCGGTGGCGACCACTTGGATCTCACCATTGAGCAGAGCTTCCTGCAGAGCCTCATTGTCCTCTTGGGTCCGTAGAGGGGGCGTCATCACATACAGGCTCCCCTCAGGTCCTTCCAGCTTGGAACGGTCCAAGAAGAGGTAGTGGGGAGTGGTCTCCACTATAACACGCACGCCCTTGACCCTAAGATCCCGGACCTGCTCAAGGCCAGCCTTGCTGGAAAGGTGCACCACATACAAGGGCATTTCAAGCTCGCCGGCAATTTCCCCTA
The DNA here is from genome assembly GCA_964293175.1 of uncultured Sphaerochaeta sp. Taxonomy (GTDB): domain Bacteria; phylum Spirochaetota; class Spirochaetia; order Sphaerochaetales; family Sphaerochaetaceae; genus Sphaerochaeta. Next base: position 1,549 of record CAXYZP010000022.1, on the reverse strand, counting down.
CAAAGCGGATACCTTCAGCCTCTACCTCACCAGGACGAAGATCTGCATGGGCAGAGGGGGTATAAGGACCCTTGAAGTCCTTATTGATCTTCTCGATCATAGCCTCGTCCTCGCAATGCACGCTTACCATGAGGTCCAAACGCTTGCACTCGGCAAAGATAGACTTCAGCTCTTCACGTTTTTCGATGAGATAGCCGACGTTACGATAGGTGGTGAATATCTTGATGACCCTCACCCCGCTCTTTTTGAGTTTTTCCAGCTCGTCAGCTATACCTTCCCGATATGCATAGACCCCCTGGTGGAGAGAAAAATCTACAGCCACCCCTTTAGCCATGGCAGCGATGCGCTCCCCACTACAGGCAGCCAGATCACCCTTCTTGTCATCATCGGCAAAATCCACGATGCACGTAACCCCACCAAAAGCTGCACACTTGCTGCCTTCGGCAAAGGAGTCGGCAGTCACAGTTCCGCGACTTATCAGATGATAGTGGGTATGGGCATCGATGAGACCGGGGAGAATGCACATATCCTGAGCATGCACAATCTCCGTTCCTTCAGGAATATCCTTCTCATCAATCTTATTGGCGATATGCGCAATCTTGGAGTCTTCAATCAAGATATCTGCATGCCTGGTCCACTCGGTATCTACCAAAAGTCCATTTTGTATAAGTATTCTGTTCATACCTATAAGATACTCCAGTTTCCCAAGCTATGCAAAGTAAAATATGTCCTCTCTAGTAGTGCAGGTCGGGCATCTTAATTGCCCTTACTTCATCTAGGCGGCCAACAGGGGTGGTATAGGGAGCACCTTTAAGGTAGGCAGGATCCTTCTTCGCACGCTCCAACAGGCCGATCAGTGATTCTGCAAATGCATCGAGGGTCTCAATACTTTCACTTTCTGTAGGCTCGAACATAAGAGCTTCCGGTACTATCGTAGGGAAGTACATCGTAGGAGGATGATATCCCTCATCGATAAGGCCTTTGGATATGTCCTGAGCGGTAATGCCGTACTCCTTCTTCAGCTTTTCACAGCTGATGACAAACTCGTGCATGCACGTACCGTCGTAAGGGATATCGAAATGTTTTTCCAACTTCTTCTTGAGGTAGTTTGCATTCAATACAGAGTGTCCTGCAGCGGCTCTGATGCCTTCGCTTCCCATGCGCAGAATATAGACATACGCTCGAAGCAACACCAAAAAGTTACCCCAGAACATGCTGACCTTCCCTATGGAATCGCGCCTGTCCCATGAGTAGGCATAGCCTCCGTCTGTCAGTTCAATGTCCGGCTTGGGCAAGAAAGGCCTAAGGGTCTCATTGACCATCACCGGACCACTGCCGGGTCCTCCACCTCCGTGGGGGGTGGAAAAGGTCTTGTGAAGATTGAGATGCAATACATCAAAGCCCATATCACCGGGGGTAGCCATTCCCATGACGGCGTTCAAGTTGGCTCCATCATAGTACAGCAGGCCTCCACACGCATGCACAGAAGAGGATATCTCCAGAATATCCTTCTCAAACAAGCCTAAGGTATTGGGATTAGTCAGCATAA
>CAXYZP010000021.1:0-12026 GCA_964293175.1 uncultured Sphaerochaeta sp. | reverse complement strand
AAGGCAAGAGAGAGCCCGTAGTAGAAAGAGACGTTGCTCTCCTGCAGACAGAGGGTTTCGGTCGTGACAAACAGGTTCAGAGCCAACCGGTCAAAGAGGGTTTGTCCTAGGGAAAAGGAGAAATGGGGAGTTATGCTCAAAAGGTTTGCATCATAACTTTTGGACCAAAAGGTAGTTCCCTGTACACCTAGGCCTGCTGTAATGCGGGTAGGCCAGTTTTTGAAAGGGGAACTGAGCGATAGGGCATAGGCTGCCAAAAGGGAGGCCGAGCCGTTGTATTGCTCATGGGAGAAATAGGATATGTTGCCAAATATATTACCTGTAAGGAGAGAGTTCTTCCCATGGATTCTTTTGGTTAGATGAGCGCTCATAGTGGTATCTGGGTGTTGGAGACGTAGACTGGTCGTGCCGTAAAGGTCCTCATTGCCGAAGCCCAGTGTAATCCTGCCACCACTGTTTGCACTGCTGGTAAGGCTTTCACTTGTAAAGAGGCTGAGCATATAGAGATTGGGCACAGCACAAAGTACGTTTGTGCCGATTATAAGCGATGAGATAATCAAAATAGCCGTTAAGCGATATTTCATGAAGCTCATCATACTTGGCTAAAACTAAGAAAGCAATCTTTTTCACGCAAGAAAGTTTCTTCTTCGTATGGTACCTTGGTATATACTGTTAAAAGAACATATATGTAAAGCACGAACACTACGTTTCAGGGAGTCGATCATGGAATTGTTACACCGAGAAAACCCTCGCACATCACGTCTTGTTGAATATTTGTATTTGCTCATAGCCAAACAAGCTGGGAAAGCCGAATTTCTAGCCTTTGAGTCAGATCTGCACAGCACAACCCCCTTTGAGGTCAACGATGCCTTGGACCATGTGCTGAGTCGTAGTGAGGATGTGGAGAGTCTTGCCGCTCCTGTAGCCCAGTTTATCCGCGCTGTGAGTAAATCTTTGGAAGCCTGTCAGAAGCCAACGTATCCAAAGGGGCATCTGATCGAATCTCTGAGCGTAGAAAATAAGGAGATAGGGAGATTTGCCTCCCTGATGCAGAGTCTCTCCCTTGAGATTCAGCAAGGAGGGAATGCAGATGTGTTGGAACAGGCCAAAGCAGAAGAGGGTGAATCTTTCAGGAAAGAGCCAGCTTTGCCCTCAGGTGTTGCCGCACTCAAGAAATTGGTTGCTGAGACCGAGCTTCTCTCTTCTCACTATGTGCGTCTGCAGAATGAACTATTCCCGCTCTTTGAAGGGGCAGAGGCCCACCACAGCTGTGTGAAACTGATGTGGGCTCTACAAGACAGGGCCCTTGCCTTGAAGAAAGAAGTACTAACAGAGCATGCCTCACTTTCGGTGTTCTGGAAGAAATTCGGACAGTTCTACTTCCTTGTGCAGATACTGCTTTACAGGGAAGAGCACATCCTGTTTCCTGTTGCCTTTAGGAGTATTCCCGTAGAACTGGCAACAGAGAAAACCCTTCCTTTAGGAGATAGCGCTGAGTTGGTTCAACACCTGTTCATCTCTCCTACCGGCTCCCTCGACTATACCGTGTTGGAGCAGATCTTCAAATTATTGCCCTTGGATATAGCATTCATAGGATCCGACGATCGTCTGCAGTTCTATTCTGATCCCCCGCATAGGATATTTCCCCGTTCCCCTCAGCTTATAGGGCGCCTGGTACAAAACTGCCACCCTCCAAAGAGCGTAGCAACGGTAGAAAAAATCCTCACCACCTTCAAGGAAGGAAGCGAGGATTCGGCAGAGTTCTATCTGACTATAGGCGAGAGGTTTGTCCACATTGAGTACTTTGCAGTACGCAATAAGGATAATGCATACTTGGGTACCTTAGAGGTTACCCAAGATGCTACACACCTCAGAGCTTTGGTTGGTCAGAAGCGATTACTGTAGGAGGCAGGGAGGTGGAGATATAGTCCTTCAGCAGGGTTGCCATCTGATTGACCTCCAAGTCCAGCACCTCCATCTCCCTTACAGCATTATCGGTGCTGTCAGAGGCATGAGCTGCATTGACGCGGATGTTTGTGCCAAACTCGCGCCTGATGGTTCCCGCTGGTGCCTTGTCAGGATTGGTAGGGCCCAAGACCTTACGGATCTCTTCCACTGCGTTGATACCCTCATAGACGAGGACCATACACTTTACCAGACCTGGATTCTCCAAGTCTTCCTTTTCACAGGTGCTGGGTTTTATGCCCGACATGAACTCGACGATGGTCTCAAACTGTTCTTCGGAATACATATCTCCGAAGCTTTCAGTCAAAATGTCCTGAAGCTGGTCTGGAAGCAGGATGTTGAAGTCCCTTTCAAGCAGTTCTCTTGCCTGCATGCCATACACAGGTGCCAGTCTCTTCTTGAGGCCGTCCTTGATAGGACCATAGAACTGCAGGGCCTGGGCGACGGACATCTTCAACACTTTCATGCCTATGATGCGTAGCCCTGTCCTGGAGAACATATCTATTATCATGCCAGGACGTGAGGAAGCATACTTCCAGTTGTCCGGCTTGATGATGACAAGAGTTCGCTCAGTACTGTCGTTCTTGTGTCTGGTTTCAATGATATTTTTCTGCTCAGGCAACCAAGAGGAAAAAAGCGAGAGGGTAGTGTTGGCTTCGCTTTGGGTCAGGGCGGTAAGGACCGCGGGCACAAAGTAGGAGACGTTGGTCTGCTCTTCATCACTGAAGATCAGATCGGCATAGGTGTCACGGATTGACTGGCCTGTAACCATCTCTACCGCGCTGTTATCAGGTTGGAAAGCTCCACACACCTGGGTAAGCTCTTTGCAAGGGTCCTCTCCACGGAATACCAGCAGGAGGGATCGGTGACGATAGCCACCGGAAGGAGCGAGGTTTTGCTCGACATAATCGCCGAGAATGACAGAAGCGATGAAGCTCTCTGCTTTCTCACGGGTTCGAATGATCGAAGCATAATCTTGGGCTATCTTCAGATCCATGGCGATCATTTGAGCGCCAACGAGTTCCAACGATATGCGTGATAAGAGTCTGGATAAGACCCCTCCTGTACGACTTTTTGCTACAGTATATGGGGTCACCAGAACATACGACAAGGACTGTTCCATGAGCAGCCTCCTTCTAAGATGTCTGTATTCACAATCCTACAAGGGGTTGCCTCCATTTGTCCATCACAGATGAGAGAAATGTTGCCTAAATAACATTAATTTGACAAGATTTCATAGCAATTAGCGATGCATCATGATTATTAGGGGAAGTTCCCGCACAACAGGAGCTATCGACGGTGATGGACAGTTCCGGGAGAAAGGCTTTTAGCAGCAGAGCATTGGAGATGACACAGATATCAGTGCAGACTCCCACAAGGGTTACTGAGGTAATGTCAGTCCGTTCAGAAAGGGCCTTGGCCATCGCTACCGATCCAAAGGTAGGCTTTTCGAAAACCTTTCCTTGTTGTATAAATTCTTGAAGTTCATCTATGATCTGGTGGCCTTCGGTGCCCTTGATGCAGTGTTCGATCGGCAGGCTTTTGCCCTCTGAACTAGAGAGGTAATCCTCTTGGTGCGTGTCGAGGGTGAACCAGAGTTCTCCCTGATGGGAGGATATCGTATCGTGAACTTTCTGGACTATCGCCTGAGCCTCGGCAGTACCCAAGGAGCCGTATACAAAATCCTTTTGCATATCGACCACTATAAGCAGTGAATTAGAATGAAGTTTTCCACAATCCGTGTTTTGAGCAGTATGCATAGACATCTCCATGATCCTTATCGGTATAGACGGCAGTGGCCATGCTGTTGCTTTTGATGTCGCTGCGCCGTACCGTTTGTTTTGTGACGAATACTATGAATTTTATATGGTGGTCATCCGATTGGGGGTGTGGCTTGCTGCCTACACTCACATAGAGAAGACCGTCGCGATGTTTGAGGGAGGGAGCGTGGTACTCAGAGCCTTCACCCTTTTCCTTGGCCTTTATCCTCTCCATCGATTGACCGCAACAGACCAATGAGTGCCCACCGTTTTCAACCAATTCCACAACAGAGTTGCAGACAGGACACCAGTAAAAAGAAATATTTCTGGCCATAGAGCCTCCTCGCAAGCTAAACGTACTTCTCTTTGAAAGAATATCCAAGGGTTTCTGAGATATCTTTCCCTCTTTTCCCTGTTTTTGCTATCTCTCACACTAGCTGAATACTACCTGTTCTGATGCGTGGCACCTTGAAAACTGTTGCTCCTAGAGGGGAGGCGAAGACCTCTTCACACCTCTTGCTTTGTATGGTAAGGTCGTACATTGCATAACGCTTATGGGAGAATGCGATGAACCTTATGTTGCAGGAGAAGGAGACTTCTAGCCTGTATGACACACCACTATTACACCAGAGTTCTTTCTGGTCGCAAGTCAAACAAAATCAAGGCTACGAAACGAAAGCTTTCGATATAAAAGTCCGATCTTCAGATATTTCGACGATCGGGGGATCATCCTATCTGCTTGACGATGTATTGGTGCTTCTCAGCCCGATAAACCGTACTCAGACCATAGGGTATGTCCCTTACGGGCCTGTACTCAAGCCATTGGAAGATAAGATGGGGCCTTTTTTGGAAGACCTTTCGATCCAGTTGCAGGAGAAGTTGCCAGACAACTGTATCCTGCTTAGGTATGACCTTCCTTGGCAACGCATCTGGGAAGATGAGGATGTATCTCTTCATTCGCAGGAATTGCGTTTGAACTGGGGAACCACCACGCATCAGATACGCAAATCTTGCTCTGACCAGTTGCCCAGCGACACCATGTTTGTGAACCTTCGGGGGGATGAGGATGAACTCCTTGCTCGCATGCACCGCAAGACCCGATACAATATCGGCCTTGCCAGGCGCAAGGGGGTAGAGGTCAGGGAAGTCACCCATGAGCATCTGCCGGTCTTCTATGCCCTGTATGTCGAGACCTGCCAACGAAACAACATCCAATTGCATGACCTCAAGTTTTTTGAATCCTTATTTGTTTCAGAGCTTGAAAAGCCGTATTTCTCACTCTTGATAGCCTATCTTGACGGAGTGCCTCTCTCTTCGATGTTTCTTACCCGATCAGGTGATCGTGCAACCTATCTCTATGGGGCCTCATCCACCTTTAGGCGCAACAGCATGAGTACCTATGCCTTGCAGTGGAGCGCCATACAACTTGCGCGCTCATGGGGATGTACCAGCTACGACCTTTTTGGGGTATCCCCCACTGAAGACAAGGGCCATCCTATGAGCAGCCTGACCACGTTCAAAAAAGGCTTTGGGGGTGACTTCTTCCACCGCATGGGGTGTTGGGATTTTCTCTATGACCAAGAACATGGAGAGAATCTCTATGCTTTTGAGATGACCACAAAAGGGTATCACTGCCGCTGAAAAAGGATGGTAACCTCTCCTCCGCATATCATGCCGAGCGAGCCTGCTTTTGTATTGTCCAGTCCATACCCGATGATTTGGTTGGGGAGACTCCTATCGGCGAGCATCGCCTTTGCGTGCTCAATGGTGTTGGCCTCCACAAGCCCCCCTCCCACTGTCCCTTGGCTTGTCCCATCACCAAAGACAGCAATCTGGAATCCTACCTCACAGGGAGCCGAGCCTCTTTTACTAACCACCCGAGCAAGAACATATCCCTGTTTCTCTGCAAGGGTCCTCAAGAGTCTGGGATCGAGTCGAACACATGTAGTATCTTTTCTGTACACACTGATAATCTCGGCCATTATGCTGATGGCTATCTCCCCTGCAGTCACAGCCCCTATCGAAATCCCTATGGGAGAGTGCACCTCGCTAAGAACCTTTTCACTGATCCCTTCCTTTGCAAGATTGTCCAGCGTAACGGCTACCTTGTGCCGGCTCCCTATCATGCCAATATAGGAGTGGCTCAGGCTCAGACATCGCTTGAGGCATACCTGATCAAAGCTATGCCCTCGTGTGATGATGACAAAGTAGGGCAGTATCCAGTCTTGCTCCTTGTTCAATGTCTCAAGAAAAGGAGCACAAAAAAGGGATGCCTTAGGATAGAGACTGCTGTTGCAGAACTCCTGCCTTTCATCGAGGATCGAAATTTCCATTTCAAGTTGGGTTGCCAGGGCATAGAGTTCCTTGGCGATATGTCCCCCTCCACAGAGAACCAGCTCTAGCTTGGAGCTCAGCTTCTCAACAAGAAGTCCTTCCTCTTCCCACGAATGGGAAGAGGAGGCCCTTGATGCGAGCATCTTTGATCCAGAGAAGATAGCCTCATCCCCTATACCTTTGCCTGTGAGGAAGGTTTTTCGGGTAATAGTATCTTTCTTAAGCTGTTCAAGCAGGGTCGTATAGTATTGGTTCATACAGGCTCCTTATATGATATGTACGGAACTGTTGCTGAGTAATGTCGGTAGTGTTTTCTTATGCTCATGAGGAAGGCCCTATGCCTTACATGTCAGAATCTTATTGCTTGGCAAGAAATCCGTCCAATACCTCCAGGACCGAGCCTCCGATAGCTTTTGCCTTGTCGCTGACTGTGGTGAAGTCCGCCTCTGTCCCCCGTGGGTCTATGTCCGCTATCTTAAAGCCTTTGGGTACCTTCAGATTATTGTTCAGCAGGCCCCTGAGCATACCGTCAAGCGTTGCATACACAGGGGTTGTACCCACATGGGCGATGACCTCACCTGTGGTCACCAGGTCCCCTAGGGTGTGATCACTGATGAAGATTCCCGCTGCAGGGCTATGGATGACCCTTTCGCGTCCGAAGCCTGCAATGATACCGGGAATACCGGTGTTGGCGATGGCCTCTCCGTCTCTGATGACCCTTCCCAAACTGTGTCCACGTTTGGTTTCAATGACCACATGGCAATCCTTGCCAGCGATAAAGCCTGGTCCTAAGGCTATGACCAGCGGAGCGTCGTCTATCTTGGTTCCCAGGTTTTTCTTTGCCAATATTGCATCCACGATGCAGATCGGATTGAGCTTTTCCAACGAATCTCCATGAGGATCGACAAGCAAGGGGATATTCCCGCTAAGCATCACGGTCATGGCCTCATCGACATCCTTACAGCGCTTGGCTATCATGCCCTCAACCTTGGTGGCCCCACCAAACATAGCTTGGGCAAAACTTACTGTAGTTCTGATCACCGTGGGTTTTTCTGTCTCAAGCACCACTACCGGGAACCCTGCATTGACCAGGCGCATGATTACTCCGGTAGCCAAATCCCCACCCCCACGCACTACAACCAGGTTCTTTGCAAAGTCGCGAAGGGCTTTCCCTGTACGTCCGTTTTTCTCTTTCATGATCTGGGCAAGCACACTCAAGGCTATCTCGCTGGGTGTCTCGGTTCCAATATCCAACCCTATCGGGCAAAAGATTCTTCTTTTTTGTCCTGCAGGTACGCTGATTCGTTCAAACAACATCCTTGCCTTCAAGCGGGAGCCCAGGATCCCAATATAGGGGGTTGCTGTGTCTAGGAGATGCTCCAAAGTATCCTGGTCAAAGGTATGCGATGCAACAACGGTATAGGTGAACCTATTGATGCTGACCCTTTTCAGGCCTTCTGCAAGAGTAGGGGCGACTACAATGTTTTTCGCATAGGTAAAAAGCTCGCCTGTTGCATATTCAGAGCGTGTCTCTACCACCTGAAAGCCGTATCCCAGGCTATGGGCGAGGTTGGCTATGGCTTGGTTGACGTGCCCCCCTCCGATAAGCAGCAAGTTTGTAAGCGGGACGGGTAGGGTAAGGAAGTGCTCTTGCCCTGCAATTTCTATGCGCTTGTCAAAGCCTTCGTCAAGGCTTTGTTTTGCGTGGTCCAATAGAGAGGCATCCTTGCTGCCGACACTCTGTTCGGTAGAGGAAAAAAGAAAACGTGAACTTTTAGCATTCAGGCTAAAGCCGAATACAAAGGGAATGCTTTTTTGTTCCCACTCCTTGGCCAGTCCAAAGAAAGGATCTGTTTCACCATTTTCCACGACCTGAATGAACAAGGATACTTTTCCAGCCCCTTTCTTCGCTTCCTGATCAACGGTGAAGGAGACAGAGTAATCCTCATGCTTCTCCTTGATGGCGGCGCAAGCCGCCTCTATGGCGAAAGCCTCAAGGGCCCCTCCTCCAATGGTGGATGTGATGGTCCCGTCTCTTTCTACAAGCATACAACCTTGGTTTCTGGAAGCTGATCCTGTGGTGTTGAGGATGGTTACCAATGCAAAGGGGCAAGAGGCCTCTTCAAGTTCACCTGCACGATAAAACAGTGGTTTGTTCATGATGGGTTCCTATAGATGAGTTGGTTTGTCATAAGAGAGCCAAACCAGATCGGGTGTGATAGAAGAACAGAGGTAGCGAGGTTTTTATAGAGTTCAACATCCTCTTCCCTGCTCTGGTTACAGAGGACAAGGCTTGTGCCTTGCATGCGTTTTAGAATTCCTTCTGTATGGGTCAACAGCTTGCCATAGAGAGCAATGGTGACCACTTCTTCTGGGAAATCCCTTTTGTATAGTTCTGATCCAAAACAGTTCTTTTCAAACGGTTCCCCCAAAAGGCCCATGGAAACAAGGCCCAAGGTTCCGGTAACGAACGGGGGGACTACTGGGTCGCGCCCTTCATGCAGCTTAAGACCCAGGTTCATAGAGCCGTCTGCTTCGAGGAGCATCACATCATAGCGATCGAGCAGGGCCTCTAGGTTTTTCAAAGGTGGTGCTACACACTTGTGCTTCCTGTGGGAGTAAAATACCCTCTCGCCTTTGACGGGGTGATGGGTAAGTGCCTTTTCATCAAGGAAATAGGTATCACATCCATACTCCTGGTCCTTGGGGAGCAAGAGTTTGGTTGTGGTGGAAACCAATACCCGTAGATCTTGCCGGGCGTAGTGCTCGGCAAGTTGTATCATGGCTGTGGTCTTCCCCCCGCTGCCGGTAAGGGCCAGACAGTGTTTTGCAGTAGAGAAGTAGAGCCCCAGCTCTTCCAATAGATGTTCCATAAGATAATGGTACCACCTTCGCATTTGGCATGCAAGATGGAACTCTTATATAAGTATGCAAAAGGGGTGGGGTGTGTAAAATAGTGGATATGAACAAGAATACTACACAAGAGTTTGTTGGCGTCGACCTGGTCGGCAACCGGTATGTGATGTGCATCTTGCAAGCGGACAAGAGTAATCCCAGTTATGTGAGTGGTCGCAATGACACCGAAGGGGGACAGTTGAAGTTTCTCAGCAAGATACACTCTGAAAGTGAATTGCTGATACCTGACTCCCCCTTGGCCATCCGTGCCTTGTTGCTATTTGGGGAGGAACGGGTGCATATCGCTTCGATGGGAAGCCTCTGGTCTACCTGGGAGAGGGCAGGGGTGAGGCGGGGCTCTTCCATGGCAAAATTTGCCGCTGTCTATCTGGCTGAGGAGAGTCTGCCTCCTTTGAAGCTGACTAAGGAGCAGAAAGCCCAGATCTATGCTGACCACGCTTTGGAGTTGGAGCAGATCAAACGCATAGGAACCGACGCTAGTCGAATTGGTGAGGCTGTATTCAATGGAAGCGCAACATCCAAGGATTTTGACATAGCGGTTCGTAACCAGTACCAAAGTGGCATAAAGCCCTCCAGCGGGAGCACGGAAGAGGTCCTGATCCCTCTTTTCGATGAAGATGACGAGTCATTTCTAGCACAGCTGTACAGGTCCTTGGAGAAGATCAGGTAGGAAGGCTCAAAATGAAACTAGGGAATACAAACAGAGAAAGGACGCCATACAAGCGTCCCTTCTCCCTCAATTTCTGTCTGCATTACAGGTAATGCGTTATTTTTGCTCTTCCTTATTGGGGAAAAGCAAGAAGATCTTTCAAGGCTGGATTTTTCTGCAAATTCAAGACAAGGTCGCGTTCCCTTCCCTTGTTTTTATAATCCTTTTCCTCAAATGTATAGTGGAAATTGGTGTGGATGTCGTAGGTGCCTTCCATCAGGGCGAAAGCATCTTCGGTCATTACCAGTTCCTCATCGGTTGGGATGACAAAAATCTTTACAGCGGAATCTTCTGAACTGATCTCGAACTCTCCGTTACGGCAAACGCAGGTCTCATTCTTTTTCTGGTCCAGTTTTGCACCCATAATCTCGATGCCGTCGCAAGCACCCTTACGGATGTGGGGAGCCATCTCTCCAACACCAGCAGTAAAGACTATCGCATCTACACGACCACCAAGCAAGGTGGCGTAGCTACCGATGTACTTTGCAAGTCGGCGGCACTCCATGTCGATGCTCAGCTGAGCTTTGGCATCACCTTCTTGGGCAGCTTTACGCACATCACGGCGGTCACTTCTGCCACAGAGGCCGATAAGTCCGCTCTTCTTGTTGAGCGCAGTATCCATCTCGTGGGCTGTCATGCCGGTATTGTCCATCATGTAAGGAATGATTGCAGGGTCAATGTCACCAGAGCGTGAGCCCATGATGAGACCTTCCAACGGGGTGAGACCCATGGAGGTATCTACACAGACGCCATCTTTTACAGCACAGACAGAAGCTCCGTTACCGATGTGACAGACTATCACGTTGGTATCCTTGTTCTCCTTGCCCAAAAGCACAGCGGCTCTCTTTGCACAGTAGAGGTGACTGGTTCCATGGAAGCCGTATCGGCGCACGTTATAGTCGGTATACCACTCGTAGGGGACAGCATACATGAATGCCTCTGGTGGCATGGTCTGGTGCCAAGCGGTATCCAGGACAATAGCCTGGGGGACATCGGGCATGGCCTTACGGGCAGCTTCAATTCCCATGATGTTTGCAGGCATGTGCAATGGGCCCAATGCGATGACGGATCTCAGCTTCTCGACAACCTCATCGGTTATCAGAGCAGACTGTTTGAACACCTCTCCACCATGCAGGACACGGTGGCCTACAGCCCCGATTTCAGAAAGGCTCTTGATGACCCCATAGTCAGAATCAAGAAGCATCCTGATGATAAGCTCAATAGCTTCCTTGTGGGTTGGCGATGAGAACTTGGTACGGTATTCACCGTTTCCTGTTGCTTTGTGTTCAATTGTCGAATATTCCAAGCCAATGCGTTCTACCACACCGACAGCGAGAATATCCTTGTTGTCCCAGTCATACACTTGGTACTTGGCAGACGAGCTACCACAGTTCAAGGTCAGAATTACCATGAAAGACTCCTATATTGTTAAAAAAATTATACACTTGATACGAAATTAGTCCCACGACAGTAAACCATTTCCTCAAGGTTTAATCAACTGAAGCAAAAGGACAAGCCTTATTTCTTTACGCATATGAGGAAACTTTTGCTCGTGTATATCCTAGTATTATTGTGGGTCCTACCTGCAAAAAGTACATTTTCCCTAGCCATGTTCCCTCAGCAGAGGCGCTATGTTCTGTCGCTTGCAAAACAGAGCCCTACAAGTGCCTGGGATGGGCAGGTATCCATTACGGCTTGTGATGAAATAATCTTGCTCGTTCCTTCTCGATTCAAGATTAGCTTGTGTACTATTTCGCTAAGCATGGGGTATGGAGGCTTTTGGCAGAAATATGCCTTGCTACCTATGTTTTCAGGGACTCGGGGCTATCTCGTCCAAACAAACAACCATGCCTTACTACTGCTGAGCGAAGCGGCGAAGCAACAGGCGATAGGATATGAATATACAATGGAGACGGTAGAGCTATCCGCCCTTGCATGGTTGCAAAGGAAAGAAGATCCCTTATCCTTCCAGACCGTGTGGGGATCACAACACGCCCGGTGGGGGGTAGCTGGTAAGGTTTTCCTGGAAACTTCATTGTTAGATGTGAAGAGTGAGCTGCTCTTTACCCCGGTAAAGGGAATGGAAGCCTGTTTCGCATCCACGCTCAAGGGCGGATCTTCCAAGCTAGAGTTTGCCTATGGCGAAGATCCTTATCCTGTACGGTACTCGCTCTCTCTTGCGCTATCGAACAAAGCCTTGCAAATCTCTTTTGTGATGGAGGATTGGTTCGGTTCCAAGCCAATCTATGGCGGTTTCTCCGCCATGCGTAAGAGGAGGCAGACTTCTGTTGTGAGGTTTTCCCTGGGAAAAGGATATCTGAGCGTATCCTTTTCTGACCTCT
>CAXYZP010000020.1:0-12064 GCA_964293175.1 uncultured Sphaerochaeta sp. | reverse complement strand
GGTAGGAATCTAGGGCATATTCAGTGCGAAAAGAGAGAATAGAAGTAGGCCTTTGTTGAAAGGACAACGGCTGCTTTTTTGTTGGTATGCTACTACATGCTAGTACAAATTTATCACTAATAGCTATTTATGTTTTTGTTGCATCAAAAATTTCTTTGGGTTATAATTAGAGTTTGTGAGATACTGCTAAAACTTTCTACATAACACTCAACATTATATTTTTTAAGGAAGAACCCTGGTTTTACCTGCCAGTTTTTATGTAATAAGAGAGGATACTATTTTGGGACAGGAGAAAAAACCACAGATTAATTTCGAAAACCTTGTTGCTCACCTTGCCGACGGGGTTTACTTTATAAATCTGCAAGGGATAATACTCTATGCTAATAAGGGGGTTGCCCATCTTTTGGGGTTCTCACATCCTTCTGAACTGATAGGGCGATCTTTCTTTGAGTTCCTCAATGCCTCTGATATCGAAAAGGCCACGCTGCACTGTAACGATACGCTGTCCAAAGGTTTGAAAACGAACAGATTCGAGGTGCAACTCTTACGTTGTGACGGATCTTCTGTCTGGGCAGAAGTGCGACCCACCCTCAAGATACCGGAAACTTGTCCCAATGGCAGCTTCGGTGTGATAAGAGATATAACTGAGTTTAAACAACTGGAAGAGCGGTTGCAAAACCTTGCCATTACAGACGAACTAACTGGATTGTACAACAGAAGGGGATTTCGCCTTATGGCAGAGCAAGAGTTAAGGCATGCTCAGCGGATCAATGCTGAGACTCTCTTATTGAGCATAGATGTGGATAATTTTAAAAGGATCAATGACACCTTTGGTCATGATGAAGGCGATACTGTATTGAAACTTGTGGCATCGACCCTTGTGAAGTCATTCAGGAGTACAGATATTATCACCAGGTGGGGTGGGGATGAGTTTATTGTACTCGCCTTGGACGCTCCGTCAGGATTTGTCCCTTTGCTTTCGGATCGCTTTCAGCAGAACCTTGCTAAAAACGCCAGAGAAAAACTACTTCAGTACCCTTTGAGTGTAACCATCGGGATGGATAGCACTGATATATTTGGGGATTCGACTCTTAATAACTTGATCTTAAACGCTGACCGCCGCATGTATCAGCTAAAAAAAGAGAAGCGGTGCCAATAAAAAAAGAACCCAGCCAACAAATCGCCTGTGTCTCATGCATAATTCACTTACCGCTGCTACCTTCCGGTCCTGACGGGGTTGGGTGAACACACATAGCACAGAATCTGTCGGCTGGGAAAAATACGGAGAAGGGGGGATTTGAACCCCCGGTGCCTTTCAGCACACACGCTTTCCAAGCGTGCACCATCGACCACTCGGACACCTCTCCAAACGAACGAACTGATGATCAATCTAACACCATAAAATAATCCAAGCTATCGGAGAGAGAGGGATTCGAACCCTCGGTACCGTAAACGGTACAACGGATTTCGAGTCCGTCTCCTTCGACCACTCGGACATCTCTCCTAGTGTAATAATGACCTAAAAAACAATGAGACCAAAAGGATTCGAACCTTCGACCCTCAGTTCCGCAAACTGATGCTCTATCCAGCTGAGCTATGGTCTCGTAGACTGTAAAAAAACAGATTCGGAGAAGGGGGGATTCGAACCCCCGGACCCGTTACCAGGTCAACTCCTTAGCAGGGAGCCCGATTCGACCGCTCTCGCACCTCTCCAGAGTAAAACTTATTCTATCAATAACCTTGCAGTAACTAGTAATGAGCGGAGAGAGAGGGATTCGAACCCCCGGGGACTTGCGCCCCAACAGTTTTCAAGACTGCCTCCTTCGACCGCTCGGACATCTCTCCTAATAACAGCCATGGCTAAAGCCAGGCAATTCTTAGGTTGCTTAGCTACCAATCGGTTTTTTACTATATTGAGTGGCTCAATCTTTGTCAAGCCACTATCTGAAGCAATCAATGTTTCTTGACAGTCTTACGCTATCTCGGCATCATGAAACTATCATGAAAATTCCCATTTTTCTGAGAAGAAAGAAAATAGCACCCCCTCTGGTGTCAGAAGAAAGCGAGCAAAAAAGACCTAAGCTTGATACTCTAAAGGCAGGCAGGCTCGCTCAGTTGGCACTTGAGCTCACATCCTCTCTAATCGAACGGTTTGGTCCAAGAGTGGCAGGGACCCAGCCGAGCAGGGAAAGTGCCGCAGTGCTTGAAGAGGAATTGAAAAAATATTGCACTACTACAAAATATCAGGAATTTACCCTGTATAGCAGAGCCTATACCCTCTGGTTGAAATTCATGGTAGTCGCTTATCCTGTAGTTTTGATCTTTCTTTGGTTTGGATTGCCTCTGATAGGTACGCTTTCCTATGGTCTGTTTTGCTTCTATGTGTTTCGAGAATTTATGGTTTTCAAGCCCTTAGGAGAAGAACATACACCCTCTTCCCTAGGTGCAAACATCCACGGGTGCATAGAACCTGAGCTGGAAGTGTTACATACAGTTGTTTTTAGCGGTCACCACGACAGTGCCCGTCTGTATCGTTACAACAAGCTCGACAGGAAATCCTATTACAAGAAAGTGCTGGCACCATTTTTTCTTTTTGCCTTGTTGGGGTTTTGTTCGCTTGTACAGCTTATAACTGAAATAGTAAGTTTGCGTCTGTTCACAATAAACTTTCCCCCGTTAGCCAATATCATTCTCAATTTCTTGCTTACTCTTGGCATCCCTCTGCTTTTTCCTCTAAGGCATTTTGTGCTTGAAGAGGGTTCTCCAGGGGCCGGAGACAACCTCATTTCCTCAAGTATGGGCGTTCAGCTGGCAAGGTTTTTTGATTGGAAGATAAAGTGTGGGCAACCTTTACTTCATACCCGTCTGGTATTCTGTTCCTTTGATGGGGAGGAGGTCGGCCTCAGAGGTTCGCACCACTGGTTCGAGCAGAACCGGAAATTGCTAGAGAATCCTATCCATCTGAATTTTGATTCACCTTACTATGAAGATGAGCTTACCTTTTTAGAGCGAGATGTGAATGGGTTACAACCTCTCTCCTCCAAGCTGGCTAGGCGTTGCGTCCAGATAGCCCAAGATATGGGGTATAAGGCACAGAGTGCAGCTATCCCCATCTTTGCTGGAGGGACCGATGCGGCCTCTGCAGCGAGGTTTGGCATCGATGCCACAACTCTTACTGCTGTTGCCTGGGATGACCGTAGCAGGGCCGCTGTCTACCACACCCCTGACGACACAGTCTCTGCAATAGAAAGCAAAGCTGTGGAGCATGCTATCTCCATAGCCATACGCCTCGTGGAGCTTGTAGATAAGGATGAGCTATATGAGGACTCTGATACGATTTTACATGAAGATACGGAAATGAAAGATGATGGGCCTGACCTTAAGTTCAGCAAATTCTCTAGTCGGTAAAAAGTACCTGGTCGCGACCGTTTGAGATCTCTGTTACTCCACTTGTCACTTCTTCTTTAGCAGAGACGGCAAGCGTACCCTCAATACTAACATCTGTAGCAAATTGTTCATCAACGATTACCGCATCATGCTCTATGAGAAGTTTTTTTATGGGCTCATACAGGTTATAGGATGTTGTTATATAGAAGGTGCACTTTTCTATCAGCTCTTCAGTCTTAAGAATTTCCAGGACATTTTTGGCACTGTCCCCATACGCTTTTACCAGACCCCCTGTTCCCAGCAAGGTCCCTCCAAAGTAGCGGACTATAAAAATCGCCACGTTGGTGATGCCACTGCCTTTGAGCACTTCAAGGGCTGGACGTCCTGCTGTGTTCTTTGGTTCGCGATCATCACTGTAGCTGAACTCATCACCCCTTTCGCCGATCACAGCGGCATGCACCACATGATTGGCGCCCGGGTGTTCTGCCTTCAAGGTAGTGACCATATGCTTTGCATCTGTGAGGGAGGTACAGGGAATGGCAAAGGCAAAGAATTTTGACTTCCGTACCTCTAGTTCAATTTGTGCACTTTCCAAAGGGATTCTCATGCTACCACCTATGTCCGAACAGGTTGTCCTGTTCGAGGGGGATTGTTGCAGCGAGATGGTAGGAGGCCCTATCTAATGCTGCACATTCATCCTCACTGAGTTTTATCGATTGGGCTGCTAGGTTCTCTTCCAATTGGGTTTTGTTCCTGGAACCCAGAAGCAATACTTCATAGCCTTGGCTCATTGCCCATCGAAGGGCGATCTGTGCCATTGGGGTCTGATGTTTCTCGCTTATCTCTTTGAGTATAGCATAGAGAGCCTTGTACGTGGGATAGGCCCTTTCAGTGAATACATACAGATTCTTTCTGCTGTCATTAGGGGGGGAGAGGTGAGACCCATTGAGCAGGCCCAACCCTAGGGGGCTGTAGCCCACCAGCTTGATCGTACTTGCCTTGCAGTAGGAGATAAGGTTGTACATGTCTTTAGTCCACAAGAGCGAGCAAGGGCTCTGTAGGTAGGAGATGGGGTAGCTGGAAAATGATGATAGCAAGGGAATAGGGAAGTTGCTGAGGCCCAAAGAGCGCACCAGGCCCTCATCCTTAAGTTCTACCATGGCATCTAATATGGGGGCGAGATCCAGCTCCCTGCTAGGCCAGTGGAGGTATAGGATGTCAAGATAGGATGTGCAGAGCCTGGAGAGGCTCTTTAGCACATCCTTTCTGACCAGAGAAGGGCCCTTGGGCATGATCTTTGTTGCTATGGTCAGTTCTTCCCGACCAATAGTGTTTGAGAATCGTTTAAGCTGGGGGCCTAAGGTTTGTTCGCTCCTGCCGTTCCCATAGGAAGCGGCAGTATCGAAGTGTCGTATGTTCTCCCTCAGTGCCTTATGCAGTACACGCACGGAGTCCAGTTGGTCCTGACCGTCCCAAAATCCGTAGGAAGGCCCGAACTGCCAGCAGCCGAGGGCCAACTCACTCTTGTTCATCATCCCCAAAGGTCACGAGCTTGTCGAGCATTTTCTGGTCTTCAAAAATAAAGAACCCTTCAAATTTCTTTCCTTCAAGAGCTTGGGGCAACCAGTGAAGGTCATCCTCCCACATCTTGTCATAGGGGATGTCTTTGACAGGACACCAGAAAGGTCTGGCCTCTTCTGTCTCGGCAGGAGTGCCGCTATAGGTGTCGGCAAAGAAAACATAGCCTCGTTCTGAAAGTCCATCCTTGAATTGGAAGTTGAGTTTTCCAACCATTCTGGGGTTTTCTATATCTAGCTCAGTCTCTTCTTTGAACTCCCTGATGGCAGCTTCGGTAGCAGTCTCTGCAAGCTCAATGTGTCCGCCGGGGGCATTGACCAGGCCTGTACCCAATCCCTGTTTCTTATCGATGAGCAGCACTTGGTCGCCGTCAAAGAGGTAGGTGATGACACATACTTCCTTGGGTTCCCAGAGGTCCCAGTCCATCTCGGTGACTGTGTCGGGGACTACCAGCTCAACGGGTTCGTCCGCTGTGACTTGCGCTTGTGCTTTTTTCTTTTCAGCTTCAGCGGCTGCTTCCTCAGGATGGGCCTTGTTGTAGCAATCGGCGCAAAGGTTGTCGTCATGGCCGATGATGTGGTTAAAGTCCATTCGTACACCACAGTCGAGGCAATGGATCCTGAATGGCAGTGCTCTGTCCCTTAAGAGGTAGAAGAGTCCTACACAGAGGGCAAACACAAGCCAGGCGAGGTTGTGGTTCATTTCTCGTGAGAGGATGGTTACGATACCTACTTCAAACACTAGGAGAATCGCTGCCAAATATATGGTAGCAAACCGTTTTTTTTCCGTGCGGGGAATTTTTCTTTGGGTAAAATTGATCAGCAGGATGGCTATCAGTGCCCAAGTATAATACTTCTCTATGGTTACTAAAATCATGTGACTTAGGGTATAGTGCTCTTACGTATTCGTCAAGCTTTGCCCTTCAACCCTCTTCGTATAATTCCGTTGATAGGGATAGGGATTTGGAGTAAGCTTACAATATACCTTAAGCAATGGAGGCTGCCATGATTATAGAGGATGTCGCCAAGTACATCGACCACACGGTTCTCGCTGCTAATGCAACGCGCGAGAAAATCGAACAGATCTGTAAAGAGGCCCAGCAGTGGCATTTTGCGTCAGTTTGTGTGAATAGTTGTTGGGTTTCCCTTTGTGCCAAGATTTTGGCTAAAAGTGAAGTTATGGTCTGTTCGGTTGTGGGCTTCCCCCTTGGAGCCATGGCCACAGAGAGCAAGGCTTTTGAAGCGAAGCGTGCTGTGACCGATGGTGCTGATGAGATAGATATGGTAATTAATGTTGGTTGGTTGAAGAACCATGACGACGATCGTGTATTGGATGATATCATAAAAGTTAAGCAGGCTTGCGGGAAGAAGACCTTGAAGGTCATTATTGAAACCTGTCTACTTACTGACGAGCAGAAGGCTCGTGCCTGTCGTCTTGCCAAGACCGCCGGAGCTGATTTTGTTAAGACCTCCACAGGGTTCTCCACCGGAGGGGCAAAGGAAACTGACATCCGCATTATGCGTAAGGCTGTCGGTCCTGATCTTGGAGTAAAGGCTTCGGGTGGGATCCATACCTACGAAGAGGCGAAAGCGATGATTAATGCTGGTGCTACCAGAATCGGTGCTTCCAGTGGAATTGCCATTGTAGAGGGGCAGAATGCCGCGAATTGATCCCCATGGTGAGGGAAGCGATTTCCTTAAGAGTCTTGGATTTCCCACCATCGATATACATACTACCTTCTCGCATTTCGACTTCACCAATCCTGGGCGCAGGGTCCTTCTTATAGGACCCATGGGCTCGGGTAAGACGGAGTTTGCCGCTAGGGTCTGGCGTGATGCCGCCATAGCGCAGAAGAAAGGGGAAAAAGTGCGGGCCCTTACCAGCAGTGGTGAGGTGGACCGCAGGCAGGTCTTTTTTATCCGTAGTGAAATTGATGGGCAGCGTTTCTCCGAGTATCCTGAGGATGCCCTTTGCTACCGCAGTGGCTATATAAGCTGCGGTACCAATATAGCAAAAATACGCGACTCCTTTGGTCTTGAAGAGGTCCTCAAGGACAATCCCACCGTAGGCACCTTTATCATAGACGAGGCTTCTTTCTTCGATGAAAGACTTGCCTATGTCGTGCGCAACCATAGCTACGAGCGTGGGGTCATGTTTATTTTCCCCACCCTGATCCTCAACTTCCGTCGAGATATATTCAACTCGACTGCACGCCTTATGCTGGACATCGCTACCGATGTCATCCCCCTGACCGCATACTGTGAGCATCCTGATTGTATGGCGGATGCCTTTAATACCTATCGGTACTACCAGGTCGATGGACAGGAGTGTCCTGCTCTCTATTTCGATCCTCTGATCATAGTGGGCGGTGATGCCTTCAAGAGCAGCAATTTGGAACCTAACTATGCCGCCAGATGTGACGATCATCACTATCTGCCAGGCAAGGAGTATACCTTCTTCCATCTGAAGCCCCTCGGGGAGCAGACAGCAAGAGGAGAGGACAAGCCCCTACGGAAGGAACTACATGCCTTGAAGTATGATATCACCAGCTCCATGCTGTACGGCAATATCCAGGGGCGGTATGCAGGCAAGAGTGATGAGGAGATCTACTTCAACTCACTCAAACCTGCAAACATCGCTGAGAAGGCACTTATCTTCCTGTTCTGCGAACACAACCTTGTGCCTGAAGAGCTTTTGCTGAGGCTGGTCGATGACCTTGAACTCGATAGGGTGTACATGGAAAAGGTCCTCTCTGACAACAAGCGCCCAGTCTCTTTCGCTCAGCCTTTCCTTCTGTAGTCCTGTATAATACAAAAACTGGTCATCAAAGAACCTTGCCACCACCATGTGGCAGGGGCACTATTAGAGTGCGAAGAAAACAAGCACTCGGAGGTGATGGCCGTGCAGTATTACATACAGGATTTCGGGGGCATCGGTGATGCTCTCTATGATAACAGCTCAAGTTTTTCTCTGGCCTTTGCAGCCTTGCAAAGTGGAGACTTCCTCATTATTACTGAAGGGGTATGGAAGACAGGACCTCTGACGTTACTGGATAAAAACAACATTACCCTCCACCTGGAAAAAGATGCAAGAATCTTGTTCGATGATGATGAGAACCAATACGAGCCTGTATTTTCCCGGTGGGAAGGTGTCAACTGCCATTGTCTGCAGAGTTGCCTAGCAATTGTGCGATCATCACACATCCGTATATCCGGGGAAGGGACTCTCGATGGACAGGGGAAAACCTGGTGGGAGGCTGCCTCATATAAGAGAGAGTTTCAAAAGGGTCCGGTAACTCACATTGAGAAGAGGCTTGCTCTTTTGAATCCTGGCTATGAAAGCCAAAGTGGTGGAGGCGGTGGGAGGCAGTCACAATACTTGCGTCCCCCTTTGTTGCAGATTCAAAATAGCGAACATGTCAGCATAGAGGGTATCACCCTTACCAACAGTCCTTTCTGGACGTTACACCCTCTCTATTCAACCAACCTGCTTTTCAAGGACCTGACAATCATCAATCCCAAAGAGGCTCCCAACAGCGATGGTATAGATGTGGATTCATGTCAGAACGTTCATATAACAGGGTGTCTCATCGATGTCGGCGATGATGGGATAGTCTTGAAGAGTGGAAGTGGTGAAGATGGTATTAAGACTGGTATTCTTACAAATAATGTCCGTATAGAGCACTGTACTGTAAAAAATGCACATGGAGGTGCCGTTATAGGCAGTGAGACTGCCGGAGGCATTTCCAATGTACATGTATCAGATTGTTTTTTCTATGGTACTGATAGAGGCATTAGGATAAAGACCCGAAGGGGCAGGGGCGGTAAGATTATCAACCTAGTATTTTCCAACATTAAGATGCAGGACAATCTATGTCCCGTCACGATAAACATGTACTATCGTTGTGGTTCTGAAAATGAGCAGGATTTCTCTGTAAAAAAGCTTCCAGTCTCTTCTACAACACCCTCACTTTCCCATATTACCATCCGGAATTGCACTGCAACGGGTTCCCGCTCTTCAGCTGGATTCATAGTCGGGCTTCCTGAAGAGCCCATCACCAATCTACGCATAGAGAATTGCTCTTTTGGTGTAGCGACAGAAAATCTTGAGTCTGTGGATGACAGTGAAATGACCCAAGGGCTTCCCGTGATTACAGAGAGAGGAATTAGACTGAGGAATGTACAGCTTTCTATACAGGACCTTGAGGTTCCAGGATTTGATCAAAGCCTGATAATTGAAGAGGGTGTTCAAATTAATGAGGGGTGAGTTTTCTTTCTGAGTATGTATCTGTCACATGGAAAATAGATGGGCAAATAGGTTCCTATGATTCAACAATACAAGTGCCAGATCCTTAGGGTCTGGCACTTGTATTATTAAGAGAATATATTTCTAGATTTTTCAAGCAAGAGATAGTAAAAGCCGCTTCCTACTCCTCATCCTTATTCAACAATCTGACACGGTCAGCAGCAAAATCGATGGAGACATCAGAACCCTCTGCATATATCTTCTTTGCATGTGGGTCATCTATCTGCACCAGGACCTCTCCAAAGGAGGTATTGATGAATGCTTCCAGACTGTTACCCAGGTATACGTTCATACGTACTTTCCCTTCTATATGTCCGGAACCCGGTTCCCCCACTCTGAGGGATTCGGGTCTTGCCATCAGCACAGCTTCCTCTCCAACCTCAACATTGTCCCCAGCTTGGCTGACGACTGCCTCCCTGTCTCCGAGCTTACAGATCCAGTTCTTGCCCTCTTTTCTCAGTATCGATACAGGAAAAAAAGTCGCCTTGCCGACAAACCCCGCAACAAAGCGGGAGTTTGGCTCTTCATAGATTATTGCAGGAGGTCCAATCTGGCGGATGAAGCCATCCTTCATGACCACGACGCGGTCGGAGAGACTCATCGCCTCCACCCTGTCATGGGTAACATAGACTGCTGTTATCCCGAGCTCCTTTTGAATCTTTCGAATCTCCACACGCATCTGTTCCCTAAGTAGGGCATCGAGGTTTGAAAGGGGTTCGTCCAACAACAAGACCGAAGGGGTCACTATCAGGCTCCTGGCAAGGGCTACGCGCTGCTGTTGTCCCCCTGACAGCTTGGAGGGGGCCCTGTCGCCATAATCGGCAAGGCCGACCATGCCAAGGGTCTCGTTTACCATCTCCTTGATCTGGTCTGCGGGGATTTTGCGAAGTTTGAGGCCATAGGCCACATTGTCAAACACCGTCATATGGGGGAACAAGCCATAGCTTTGGAACATGGTCGCTGTGTCGCGCTTGTTAGGAGGCATCATGGTGACCTCCTCATTTCCGATGAAGATTTTACCCTCGGTAGGTAGCTCAAAGCCTGCGATCATCCTCAGCGTTGTGGTCTTTCCACAACCCGAGGGACCGAGCAACGTCACCAACTCTCCTGGTTGAATGACCAGATTCGCTCCATTGACTGCGATAACATCCTTCTTGCCTTTTACGTTCTTGAACCGTTTGGTCACATGCTCAAGCGTTACTGATACACTCTTTTTTTCTAACATAGAAAGCCCCCTTACCGGGTTGAAATAGTTTTTTGTGTGAGCTTGTCATCCTTGACCAGAATCTGCATCAGAGCCCATACCAAGAGCACAATGACGATGAGGATGGTTGACAAGACGCTGGCCAGACCGAATCTGAGGTTCTCTGAGAAGTTGAAGATGAGGACGGTCAGATGGTTCCAACG
The DNA here is from genome assembly GCA_964293175.1 of uncultured Sphaerochaeta sp. Taxonomy (GTDB): domain Bacteria; phylum Spirochaetota; class Spirochaetia; order Sphaerochaetales; family Sphaerochaetaceae; genus Sphaerochaeta. The sequence continues at coordinate 1,387 of CAXYZP010000020.1, read as the reverse complement.
AGCCGATATGAGGAATATGATGGCACTAACTGCCGTCATAGAGCGAACGAACGTGTAGGACATGCTTGATAGGAATGCAGGTCGAACCAGAGGAAGTACGATGGTCCTGAATATGGTGGTGACATCGGCTCCCAGGTCTGCTGCAGCCTCCTCAATGGCAGGGTCTATCTGGTGGAGGGCGGTAATACCGTTTTCCACCCCTACAGGCAGTTCCCTAATGACATAGTTGATGACGATGATGGCCCCAGTTCCCACCAGCAATAGAGGGGGCTTGTTGAAAGCCAGGATGTAACTGATACCTATCAGAGTCCCAGGTATTGCATAGGGGGTCATTATCACCATTTCCAGGAGGCGCTTGCCTGGGAACTTCTTGCGTACGAGTAGCATCGCCGTCAGCATGGCCAAGAGGCCTGCTGTCGGGGTCGCTATCGCAGCGAGGGTGACGGTGTCACGGATGGAGGTCCAGCCTCGCGAGAGAGCCTCTCCCCAGTTGGCAAGGGTGAAGGAGTAGTCGATACCCCAGTTCACCACAAAGCATCCTGCCACTATGGTCAGATAGAGGGAAACTATAAAACCGATGAATGTCCAAGAGATTACCTCCATGGAGACGCGAACCGGCTTGTTGGTAAGCTCTGTAAGGGTTGTCGAGGGTTTGCCTGTCACTGTCACATAACTCTTTTTTGCAACCCACTGCCGTTGGATCAGGAAGGCTGTGATGGTTGGCATCAGCAGGAGGAAGGAGAGTGCCGAACCGGCACTGAGGTTGCTCCGTCCTGTAACCAGCATGTACGCTTCGGTTGAGAGGACGCGGTAGTCACCGCTCAGCAACAGAGGATTGGCAAAGTCTGCAAGGGAGTTGGTGAAGACCAACAACCATGCAGATACGATACCAGGTGCTGATAGAGGAAGCGTTATGGCCTTAAAAGTCTGCCACTTGGTAGCGCTCAAGTCCAGTGAGGCATCCTCAACGGTGGAGTCAATCTGTCTGAGGACCCCGCTGATCGTCATGAATGCAATGGGGAACATCCCTATCACTTGGACAATTGTCAGCCCGCCCAAACCATAGATGGACGTGTTCAGGTGCAATAGCTGTTTTGAGATGAGCCCGTTGTTTCCGAACAAGAGGATGATGGAGAGGCTCAAAGAGAAGGGAGGCGATATGACCGGCATGGTTGCCAATGTGCTCATCACCTTTTTTTGTCTGAAGGAGGTCCTTTCGATAAGGAAGGCAAACATATAGCCTATAATAGTGGAGATGGTGGCGGTCAGCACGCCGAGGCGTAGCGAACCCCAAAGGGCTACAAGGTAGGTAGGGGAGAGGGTCTCTTTCCAGGTTTGCAGCGATACTATTCCATCCTTCATGAAGGAGAGCCTCACCGCTTCAATA
>CAXYZP010000019.1:0-12369 GCA_964293175.1 uncultured Sphaerochaeta sp. | reverse complement strand
TCAGCCCATACTGCTATCGAAACCCTACGCCTAGAGAGCAAGGCTATCGACCAGGACCTTCCTCCTTTTGTCATTGCAAAAGACGGAAAGCCTGTAGGGACCATTGAGGATGGGGACAGTGTCATCCTCTTCAACTTCCGTGGTGACCGTGCCCTTGAGATCACCAAGGCCTTTGAGGCAGAGCATCTTGAGGAGTTTGACCGCAAGCGTTTTCCTAAGGTCGAGTATGCCGGCATGATGGAGTATGATGGGGACCTGAAAGTTCCGGCACAGTACTTGGTACAGCCCCCTGCCATCGATAAGACCATGGCTGAGTACCTCTGTGCTTCCAAGGTGAGGCAGTTCTCCATAAGCGAGACCCAGAAGTTTGGCCACGTGACCTATTTCTTCAACGGAAACAAAACAGGAAAGTTCGATCCTAAGCTCGAGGAGTATGTGGAGATTACCTCTGATGTCGTCCCATTTGAGCAGAGACCCTGGATGAAGTGTGCTGAGATCGCAGATCGTGTTATCGAAGAGGTCGCCTCCAACAAGTGTGACTTCTTCAAGTTGAACTTCCCCAATGGCGACATGGTCGGTCATACCGGTAACTTCCAAGCTGTTGTTTGTTCCATGGAGGGCATGGACCTGCAGATCGAGAGGATTCACAAGGCCGTCATGGCCGCAGGTGGCGTCATGGTCATCACAGCCGACCACGGTAATGCTGACGATATGTTCGAGCATGCCAAGGATGGCAGTGTAAAGCTCAAGGCGAATGGTGACCCTCAGGCAAAGACAGCCCACTCACTCAACCCTGTGCCGTGCATCATCTGTGACAGCTCCTATAATGGTGAGTACTCAAAGACCCTTAATACAGGATTGGGTATCAGCAGCATAGCCGCCACATGTATCAACCTGTTGGGCTTTGAAGCTCCTAAAGAGTATGATAAGAGTGTTATAACGCTGAAGTAAGCAGAATTGGTTCTATACAGTAGCGATACTGTATAGAACTAGCGCGGGATACAAAGAGAAAGCCTACTCCAGATAACCCATGGAACTAGGTTTTGCCCTTAGGCTAAGAGGGTGCAAGGTAGGGCTAGCTTGTCGCTCAAGCAGCCCTTCCGTTTCTCTTCTGTCTTTAGTGTTGCGTAAAGGCACAAGTATGCAGTTGCCTTTCTCTAAAATCGCTGTGACTGCTTTATGAATCTTGTCTGAGCCAATGCAATATGCAATACTCTGACGATATGAATGCAACTCCTAAAGATAGTGAAAAAACTCCCCGGAAAAAACGTACTAAAACTTCTGTAGGCCCCCTCTCAAGAAAAACATCTACAGATACTCTCCTACAGTTCAACTTCAAGCTGTTCAGGGGATCTGATGGTTGGGGCCTCTCCTTGTGTGATTCCAAAGGGAAACCTTGCCAGCCAGACTATCACCAATACACCTCATCTGTACGTGATGCCCTGAGGGAATTCAATCTCCTTATCCAAAAGGAACAGAAGTATCTCCGCTGGGATATTGCCGATGAGGATCGAGATGGTTGGACTGTCCATGATCCTTCAAGCAGACTTATGGAGCTTGCTTTGCGTTCCCTACTGCTTATCGATGAGTCTGGGAAATCCTTGCATCCTCAGAACCAAGAATCAAAAGCTATCCTCCTCATTGAAAAAACCTCTGAGCATGAGGTGACGGTGGCTCCGGTCATCCTCTCTTTTGACCAAATCCTTGCAGATAGGGAGAGTCTGAGCACAAGCAAATCCTATCCCATCTCCTCTGAGCTTGTGGTGGTAGACCAAAACGTATTCCATGTATCTGACCTTGGATCCTACTGGTCTCAGTGGTTCCTGCTTACCACAAAGGTGCTTTTACAGGACTTGCATACGTACCTTGCCCTTGCGCTTTCAAAGTTTCCGAGCATATCCATCAGTTATGAGGGGTATACTGTCCACAATATAGCTCCCAGAACCGCCTCCTCAAGTCTTCTTTTCAAAGAGATAGATGCCTATGGGTTCCTGCATATTCTTCCCCTAATTCATCTTGAAGCCTACCCCCCAGGATTCTTTGAGGACCAGGACATCACCAAGGTTGTCGAAATTGACCAGGATGAAAAAATATTGGCGGTCGGAGAGGTCGTGTATCCTAGGGCTCCGGATAATGAGTTCAGGGATTTGCTCTCCCTGATGGGAAAAGAGGCCAAGAATGCAGTTTTTGAAGAAGAACGGTATTTTATCCTTGAACCCGACTTTGCCCAACGGTTCCTGTCTCTCCATATGCAGGAACTGCTTTCGCGGTTCGTTCTTTTCCAGTCATCGGTCCTGGGAAAATATAAGGTCAAGTTTGTCAAACCCAAGATGAGACTTTCCCTAGGTGATGGCATCGATTACTTTGAAGGTACGGCTGATATAGATATGGAAGGGCAGACCTTCTCCTTCAATCGCTTTCTCGCAGAATATCGACAAAACGGGTATATCATTCTCAACGATGGTACGAAAGCGTATCCTGACATGCGTAGCATCAGCCGATTCGAACGTTTGGTCTATCAGAAGTCAAAGCTGGATGAGACCGTTCGTGTCTCCTTCTTTGATATTCCCACCCTCCAGAAGGATGCTACGCTCTTGTTGGAAGGGGATGGAGGCCAAAGGGCTGAAGTCTTTTACAAAGGTTTCAACGATATAGGCAAACAGCGTGGTTCCTATGTGATCGAAAATGGGCAGTTGCGTCCCTACCAGGTGTATGGGGTGCAATGGATGGAATACTTGCGCGACCATCACATGGGAGGCTGTCTTGCCGATGAGATGGGTTTGGGAAAGACTGTGGAAGTCATCTCCCTGTTGCGGCGTACCTATGAGAGCGGATGTGAGGAACCTACACTCATCCTGGTTCCCCGTAGCTTGATCTACAACTGGAAAAACGAACTGGAACGGTTTGCCCCCGAGTTGAACTGTGTCCTGTACTATGGTGCGACGAGAGACCTTTCCATGATAGAAGATGAATCTGCAAAAATAGTAATCAGCAGCTATGCTACGATTCGCAATGATATTAAGACCCTCTCTAAAAAATCCTTCAACTATATCATCCTGGATGAATCACAGAACATAAAAAACTTGGAGACCCAGACTACCAATGCGGTTCTCGCTTTGAAAGCCCGGCATCGCCTTGCCCTCAGCGGAACTCCGGTGGAAAACAACTTGGGAGACCTGTACAGTCTTTTCCGTTTCCTCAACCCTTCCTTTTTTGGGACCCAGTCTGAATTCCTCCGTGATTACTTGCGTCCCATCCAGGACAGGCAGGACAAGGATGTGCTCAAGGACCTGAAGACCCGTGTCTATCCTTTCATGCTCAGAAGGGTCAAAAAAAATGTACTGAAAGACCTTCCTCCCAAGACCGAACAGGTTTCGTACGTCGAGTTGGATGAGAAGCATCTGGCTATTTATAACCGGAGGCGTGAAGAGCTCAAGGCAAAGGTAACGACGGCCGTCGGCGTCGGTGGTGTAGGAAAGAATACATTCATGATCCTGCAAGCCCTCACGGAATTGAGACGGCTAGCCTCAGTACCCGAGGCTGATGGTGAGTTCAACGAGGTTTCAGCAAAACGAAAATATCTGAAGGAAGTAGTCTCTTCAATCACCTCTGAAGGCCACAAGTGCCTCATCTTCACTAACTTTCTAGCCACGGTTGAACTTATAGGAGAGGATTTGGATGAAATGGGTATCGGCCATCTTGTTATGACAGGTGCGACAGGGGACAGGCAAAGTTTGGTACAACGATTCCAAAATGATCCTTCCATAGGTGCTTTCGTCATGACGTTGAAAACAGGTGGGGTCGGGCTAAACCTGACAGCAGCAGACTATGTCTTTATCGTGGATCCCTGGTGGAACCGCGCTGCAGAGAATCAAGCTATCGATAGGACTCACAGGATAGGGCAGGAGAATCCTGTATTCTGTTATAGGCTTATAGCCAAGGATACGATAGAGGAGAAAATATTGGAACTGCAGCAACGGAAAGCAAATCTTGTAGCGTCCCTGCTCACTTCCGATGCGAACGCAGTAAAGTCTTTGTCAGAAAAAGATATTGAACTGTTGTTGGGGTAAAAGATGGTAAAGAATAATAAAAAAACGGCAGGGAAAAGCACTGTAGCCTCAACGAGAAAGACACCTAAGGCCCTGTCCCAGACAGGTAAAGTTCTTTCTTCTGATTTAGAAGTCTTTTCTACCGAGGAATTGACCGCTGTCTATGACTGCCTTGCAGGAAAAAAACCAAATTTCAAAAACAAACCGGAATTGCGCAAACAAGTAGCAGGATTGCTTGATTTTAAAGAGCAAGAAGAGTTTGGTCTGTTTTTTGGATCTCTTCCTCTATATTTACAGGAAACTATACAACAGGGTTCCTTTGATCATTTTCTTGATATACGTACGTTGCAGACCCCTGTCGAGGAGCCTTTGATAATCATGGTAAAGAAACGGTATGCTTACTATGAGACCATAGACATCAATCCAGCCCTTCGACTAGGAATCTTTGCTGCCATTAGCAAGTTTGAACTACGATTGCATCCTGTTTTTGTTACCTATTTTCGACTTTGGCTTCCTACTCCACCCGAGCATATGCTCCAGCCTCTTGCAGAAAGTGAAGGCTCCCTATGGTCAGATCATCGCCAGATATCCGAGGTGATACCCCTGTTGGTAGAGGCTGCTTCCCAACTTTTAAAAACCAAGGTGCGTGACGATGTATACAGAAAGGGCCTGCTTAAGGGAAATATCAAAAGTTTGCGCGCTTCTTGCGCATTGGAGCCATTCCCGATCGCCAGTTCCTATGGGCTCGATCCTATTGAACTCTTTGTGCAGATATTGACCCATTTGGAATTGAAAACGGTCAAGCGCCCTGATGATGGCGAAGCATATATAAAAACGTTGGTCCAGCGGTTCTTTTTTGAGCCCAAGACTCCTACAAGAGGATTGATAGGGTCTGAAATTGAGTTTCACTGTCTGCTTAAGCAATTTTCCAGAACAAAGTACGCCTACTCTGTTGAGATCCGAAACCGGGCACGCAATGATATGAAAGAACTGTTGCAGAAGATGTATGCTGATGGACACTGGTTTTCCGTTGACAATCTGTTCCAATCGTTTATCGCACAGGGAAATAATTTTTTCTTCTGGAACAATGATGTCTTGACCCGGGTTCTTCACATGCGAGGGGATTCCGTCGAGACCGAATATGGCCCTTATGTCCCTGGCCCTTACGACAAGGGATTTCACGCCCAAGGCATGCTCAGGCAGCTCCTGTTTGAAAAGCCCCTATTCAAAGCCTATTGTTATTTGTTTGCGGTCCTTGGTTTGGTAGAGATCACAGAAAAACCTGTTCCCTTGATTTTGAATAAAAATGGAAAAATGCATCCTCTCACACCCTACGAGGGTCTTAGTAGTATGAAGGTAACGCCCTTCGGAGCGTGGTGCCTGGACTTTACCGATGAGCGGCCTGAAGCTAAAAAACAGGAGTTCGAGACCATTGCCGATTCAAAATTGTTGTTGGTTACATTCAGAGGATTGTCATTGGAGCGAAGGCTGTTCCTGGAACAAATAGGCGATCCCATGGGAACCGATCGGTACAAGATAAGCGAGGTCTCTTTCATACGGGGGTGCGCCAACCCTTCCGAAATACAATCCAGAATAGAGCGGTTCAAAAAACTCATAGAACCGAATCCTTCCGAGCGTTGGCTCGCATTCTTTTCCATGATCGAGCAACGGTCAACCCTTTTTTCCCGTGGGGAATCAGTCTTGTTGTATACATTCCCCGATGATGCTGCGATCAGGAATATGTTTGCAATTCATCCTGCCTTTAGAAAAATCATAATAAGGGCTGAGGGAAATAGGGTTGTCATAAAGAGAAAGGAGCAGGCGCTCTTTAAGAAATTGCTGGCTGAACATGGATATCTCAATACCCTTTAGACCCAATCCTCATGTATCTAGGGTGCATAGCTTTTACCCGTGCTATACTAGTGGGGAGGTACAATCCATGATTGAAAAGAAACTATTCGGACGAACAGGACATATGAGCAGTCGGGTGCTATTTGGAGCGGCCGCCTTAGGAAATGTAACACAACAAGAGGCTGACCAGACCTATGAGCTTCTCAAGAAATATGACATCAACCATATTGATACCGCCCATAGCTATGGCGATGCTGAACTGAGGATAGGACCCTGGATGAAAAGAGATAGGGCTTCCTTTTTCCTTGCAACCAAGACTGACAAGCGAACTAAAAAAGAAGCGATGCAAGAGCTTCACCAATCCCTTGAAAAGCTACAGACTGACCACATAGACCTTTGGCAGTTCCATTTGCTTGTAGATGAACAGCAGTGGGAGATTGCCATGGGAGAGGGTGGAGTTCTGGAAGCGGCTATAGAAGCCAAGCAGCAGGGCCTGATCAAGCACATAGGGGTCACTGGCCATGGCTTGGCTGCCCCTAGGGCACACTATCGGAGCCTTATGAAGTATGATTTTGATTCGGTGCTCTTTCCCTACAACTATACGATGATGCACAACCCCCAATATAGCTCTGATGTAAATCAGCTTATGGAGCTTTGCAAGCAACGTAGTGTTGCCGTACAGACCATCAAGGCTCTTACCAGAGGCCCTGTCGGGGAGGCTGTAAATCCTTTTGCTACATGGTATGAACCTCTTACCGACCCTAAAGCCATTGCCACAGCTGTTGGTTGGGTCTTGAAGAACCCTGATGTATTTCTGAACAGTGTAGGGGATATTACCTTGTTACCGACCCTATTAGAAAAAGCTTCTGAACCTTTCCTTGTCCCTTCAGACGAGGAGATGGAAGCTTTGGTCTCTGAACAAGGGATGAAGCCTCTGTTTGTCTAGGACCAGATATGATAGGTTCTGGTGACGAGAATGAGCAGTGTTGCCCCACTGATATAGAGGAAGAGCCCTATGCTGTTGTAGATACTATCCTGGCTTATGGTAACCATGACATTGCCTGTTATCATCAGCATGAAGGAGAGACACCTAGCAACTGTCTGTCTGCCACCTCTCTCTTCAAAGATAGTGATTACGAAAGTCAGCAGGGCCAAGGCGCTTACCATAATGGATACACCCATAAAAAGGTTGTTGGTTATGCTCGCTTCCTTGAGAAAGGATGATGTATTGGTAGACATCGGGACCAGCATGGCAAGTAGGAAGGTAGAGGCGCCTCCGACGAATGCGTACTGACCAAGACGCAGGGGGTTCATGGTCTGTTGAAACAGGCCTGAAGCCAAAAAGAGAAACGAAGAGAAGAGAAAGGCAAAGTGGTATAGGATACCTATCCAGTAGGGGCTGAGTATCATGATATGTGACAGGTGGTAGTACAAGGGGAGAATCTTAACGTTTCCCAGACAAATCACTAAAAAGAGCAGTGGCAGAAAGTGAGCTTCCGCACCTACGTTTGCCCTGTAGAACACACAGAGTAGGATGGCTGCAACTAACGTGACCAAGAGATGAATTTCTGAGGGTATCATATGGGTCAGGACTACAGAGAGCTCCCCCTGTGCTTGGGCAAGCATCAGGGAGTGCACAAAAAAACCAGTAAACAATATAGTTATGATGGATTGGATACCTAGAAATATAAAGCGTACGTTTTTAGCCATACCTGTTAAAGCATATCCCTATAGGAAGATTGATGCTTCACCCCCATCATCTGACACGTGTACGCCGAACCAAAGGCAGCGACGTAGGAGTCAACCAGAGTGCCGAATCCATTGAGGATGGGCATCAGGGCAATGAGGGTCATCTCTGCTCCATAGAGGTCTATCTTCAGGAACTGCAGAGCTATGATCGTGATGAAGAATACTTCAAAACCCAGATAGAGAGCACTTGCATAGGAGAACAATGCGCTTACCAAGGCAACCAGAAGGATGATCTTGTTTGAGGGCATGGTTCCCAGAGCTGCATAGAGCAGGCTCGTGATGCTCAAAGTGGCTATCATTGCTGACCCACCTCTTCCTATAAGGGTATAGAGGGGTATTGCAGTTGCGCTCACACGTTTCTGACAACCTAGGTTAAGTCTTGTATGGGCGATGGTTATCGGACTGCTGAAAAAGATGCTTCCGCTGAACAAGGCTGCTATGGCAGGGGCTATCATGCGATACAATATCGCATAGGGATTCACCTTGAACCGGGTAAGCAGGCCAAACAACAGTGGAAGGATGACAAACAACACCAGAAGTGTCGATAGAATGAGCATCACCATGAAGCGTCCGGCAACAAAGACCGTACCTTCATTCTGGAGACGAGTAAACCAGTAGGATGAGGTGAAGAAAATAAGGAAATGGCCGAACCTGCTGTATGCGCTGGCCATGCGGAACATCGTCTCGCTTAGGGAGTTCATCGTTACATAGGCCGGGCGGATGACCTCAATATTGGGCTTGAGGAAGTAGCCGAAGATCAGGGCAATGACGATGATGGGAAGCAAGAAACTCTCTGCCGATGCAAGAGAGTAAAATGGGTTTACCGGAAGCATCGAGCTAAAGAGAGTGGACAGTGACTGCGGAGCGACCGCACCGATGATCGATGCTTCAGAGCCTGCACTGCTCGAGGCTGGGAAGTTGGTTGGAAAGAAGCGGAATACAAGGGCTGCACCCGTTACCAACAGCAATGTTGATAGGATACTCCATAGGATGGAGGTCCAGCTGAAGGTTCTTCCCAGAGAATCTTTTCGCAAGGAAGCGATTCCAGAAGAGAATCCAAAAAATACTATTGGGATCAAGATAAATCCACCGAGCTGCACAAACAGGGCGGTGGCAGTATACATGATCTGCTGATAGAGGCCAGAATCTCCAAATAGGAGTGTTGCAGCCAGCCCGAAGGCTGTTGCTGCGAGATAGGTTATCCACGTCTTCATAGTTTCCAAGAGTATCTTATCAGTAGCGTCAAGTCAATCAAACATCATCCACATCTCCTAGGAGAAGGTTCAGTTTGTAGCCTGCTAAAGTCTCTGCTTCAGTAAGTGTCTTCACATATTCAAGGGTATCTGCGACACCTCCTATCATCTGGAAAGAGAGAGCAGAAAGATAGATTATCTCTTGGATTGCCTCCTTTTTATACCAAGTAATCCCTTGGTATTCATTACAATTTGCATATGTTCTTGCTGCCTGATCCGTAAGCAGGATAGAGAGAACCTTTTGTGGGGTATCAGAGCTAAAGCTCTGTATCATATTTGCTGAAGAGGCAAGGATGGCGGAGCTATGACAGGCTTTTCTGGCACTATCTCCACTAAACCCTGCTTCTTGCAGATCTTCACTGAAGAAGCGTGAGAGCAGTAGTTTGTCACTTGCAACCATCGCATCTGTAATGGTAGATCTCTCATGGATGAACGGTTTGAGGAACAAAGAAGCCGCAAGGATCGAGGAAAGCTCGTCCATGATCGCCACCCCCTGTCCAAAATATGGCTCATGTGAGTTTTTTGCAAAAGTGGATGTCAACCTTTGGATCTCTTTGAGCATCTCTGATGGCTTGATATCCCTCGGCTTGGAAGGCAGGGCCTTGAAAGCTACAGGATGAAGCTGTTCCACAGCAACACCCAAATGGGTGTAGGCCTCTGCAAGAGCCAAAATTAGTTTTCGCTCAATCTTAGCTGTGGATTCTCCCTTCAGTATGGATGCAAGCAGTTTCTTGAACGAAGCGCTGTGCAGGCTCTCCATAGCCTTGAATACAGGACGAAGCCTTAGAGCAAGGATTTCCTGCTCAATGTTCTCGACCCCCCTGTCGCCAATGTCGTTATAGAGCATCTCGTAGGTGCCGTCCACATCTTCGACTTCCCTGATGTTCAAGAGGACCTTTGCCTCATATCCGTTGAGATGGAAAAATCCTCCCTCATCGAAGACTTTCAGTGAGGGGACCATATAGGTCAGTTTGCCAGGGAAGGCTTCATACAGCACATATCTTCTGCCGCCTACGGTAAGACCCATAGCCTCAGCAAGGGAGATAGTCTCCGTACGCTTGTCGTTACCCTGCTTCTCAAGTTTGGGCGCTGAGTTTTTTATCCACCCCTGTACGCTGTCATACTGGTTGTTGTACAGCACCAATGCCTTTTCATGCTCTGTCCCGTTGATGTAACAGAAGGCAGATTCTTGGACATTCCCATTATCAGTCAGGTCAAAGAGTTGGAAATTATCCACACCACTGAAAAGATATCGTTTCTTGAGTAAGGGGAAGACCCTTCTGTAATGCTCATCAAGCATCCACTGGTTGGGTTTCTCGTCCCAATATGCCCTGCGGTACTCCATACCATACTTTTCTTTATATCCTTCGATCTGGCCATGGCCAAACATCGGAAGCCCTGGCATGGTTGCTAAGAGCGTACAGACACCAAAGTACTTGTCACCCTCACCAAACTGGGCAACGGCGGTATCTTCGTCAGGGTTGTTCATAAAGTTTACAAAGCGTTTGAGAATTTCCGGCTCAAAGCTGATGGTTCCCTTGATGGTTTCGCGATACTTTTGGTTTTCCTGGTTCTTAAGCATATTCATGAAGGCACTGTTATAGACACGGTGCATGCCCAAGGTGCGTACAAAATACCCTTCCATCATCCAGAAGGCCTCTGCAAGCAGCAGGGTGTCAGGTAGTTCTACACTGAGTCGGTCAACGACCTCCCGCCAAAACTCCTGGGGAATGAGAGCGTGGAATGTTGCATCATCGAGGCCGCTTTGTGCCCGTCCTGCAATATCACCGCCATTGCCGGGTTTCGGATACCAAAGTCGTTGGATATGTTTTTTGGCAAGGGTCATCGCCGCATCAAATCTGATGATGGGAAAGTTCTTCGCTACATGTTTTATCTGTTGGAAAACCGCTTCCCTGGTTGCAGGATTGAGGAAATCCAACTGTGCTGTATCATTCCAAGGCATGGAAGTGCCATCGTTACCGTGGAAGATATAGGAAGTCTCCCCGGTTCGCAGGTCTCGTCTCTTGAAGGTGACTGCAGCATCACTTTGGTTGTAGTAGTGGTCTTCCAGTTTGATCTCAATATCAGGGTTCTCTGAAAGATCCTCGCCATTGTACGTATAGGAAGGGAAGGGAGGGTAGCTCTGCTGTATGAAGTATTCGCTGTGGTTGAAAATCCAGTCCCCATCAATTCCCGTATGGTTGGGCACCATGTCACTGGCTAGGCGCAAACTGCGGTCAGCACACCTTTGGCGCAAATTGTCCAAGGCTGCCCATCCTCCGATGGAATTTGCGATCTCATAATTCTTCAAGGAGTATGCCGAGGCTTCTGCCTCAGGATTCCCACAGAGGTTCTTTATTCTTTTTGAAGCGATGCTTCGTTCCCAAATTCCTATCAGCCAGAGAGCGGTGAACCCCCGCTCATGCAAGTTGTCCAGCTCCTGGTTGGGAATCTGGTCGAGTGTGGTGATGGAGTAGCCGTACTCCTTGGAAAGCTGGTCAAGCCAGACCAGGGTCGATTTGGCTATCATAATGACATTGGGCATCCAGTTACGGTCGGCAGAGAATGCTTCATACTCAGCATCATAGGAGCTGTAGTCAGGAACATAGGTAGGGGCTGTCCCGCCACCGGGCCCTCCGAAATGGGGCTTTTCCTCTTCTTTAACATAGTCGATCGCTCGGAGTAACAAAGCCTTCAACTCTTCAGGCAACACATCACCCCAGCTCTCCATGATATAGCTGATCTGATCGAGCAAGGAGTCTGGATAGAGTTTTGAAGGTCTGGTAAGGAAGGTAAAGATATCCTCATCACTGTTCGTCATCATCGCAGCGCCCTGTGTGTAGCCGCCTAGAAGGGCTGTGAGAGCTTGGGCCCCCTTAGGGAAGGTGAGTCCTTCAGGTGCTATAAAAGGTTTAGCTGCCTTTATCAAAGCTGGGTTGTCCAACATAACCTGATGGACAAAATATCCTCTGAGAGATTCGTTGTAGAAAAAATCCAGAGGAAGCTGTTGATCTAGCAAGAGGGGTGAGGGGAATTCTTTCATGTAGAAAGCCAATACATCACTTCCTGCATGGTTTTTGCTCAGAAGGGCTGTAAGACGGCTAAAGAAATCCGGCTCGGTATCGCTGAGATATCGAGTGAGTACTGTCTGGTAAAGCAGATGTAGGACAGCAGTTGCATGAAGCTTGCCTGCTGCAACATATTCGCTTCCACCACGTTCTTTTATCTTTAGGTTGTACTGGTGTGCAAGCTCATTTGCCTGTTTGTAGAGGGTTCCCAATTCAGTTGTTGAGGGAAACAGTGCGGAAAAAAAATCCATCTCAGTCCTTGTACGGATTGAAATGCGAAGGTCACGTGTTATCAATTCACGCCTCCCAAAGTGTGGTCGTTTTCATCATATAAGACAGGGCAAGTATACCATGCAAAACACACGTTGTAACCCCTTTTTGGGAAATTGGGGCTGTTAG
>CAXYZP010000018.1:0-12505 GCA_964293175.1 uncultured Sphaerochaeta sp. | reverse complement strand
ATGACATGCAGCGAGTGGTGAAAAGGAAGGTCGTTCATCGCATGCTCCTTATAGGGTAAAACGCATGGAGATGTGGGTGTGGTCTCCCTTCTTTGTGTATATTTTCAGTTCGTCACAACTTTTTTTGATATTCGGCAGGCCCATCCCTGCACCATATCCCATCTCTCTGACCTCGTTGGTGGCAGTTGACCACCCCTCGGTCATGGCCAGGTCCAGATTTTCAATACCCGGGCCCGTATCGATGACATCAATGAGCACCCGCTCTTCCTCGATGTCACAGAGCACTTTTCCCCCGTAGGAGTGCGCAATGACATTCACCTCAGCCTCAAAGACGGCAATGATGATCTGCTTGATCCTCTGTGGTGGTATGTTGAGTTGCTTCAAGATGCGTTTTATCTTGCTTGAAGCCTCACCTGCTACCGAAAAGTCCTTGGAGGGGAGGGTGAATTCTTCCTGCATCTTAATATACCGCTTTCAATCCTTTTGCATACAACAAGCCGCTCGCCTTGAACAGGGAGTACGGGGTGTAGGAGAGTGATATGTCCAGTTCTTGTGCCATATCGATCATGTTTTGACTTGGGCGCTTGTTACGCACAAGGAGGATATTGCTGATATCACTCATTTCTGCAGTTCTGATGGATTGGTTGTTTGATAATCCCGTAATGAGGATGATGTCATCTTCCAAAATGGTGAGGACATCACTCATCAGGTCGCTTGCAAACCCACGTTTTATCTCGTCTTCCAGATGGGACTCGCCCCAGACCAATTTTCCGTCGACACATTCAAGTATTTCTTTCAGTTTCATGGTGGGTAGTATACCACAATGCTCGGCTCTTCCATAGAGTAAATTGTCCCTCTGGGCACCCTGTTTGAGAAGTGGGTTGCTTAACCCTCTTTTTGGCTTTCAAAAAAGAGGCCAAGAAGCTATACTAGGCGTAATGAGGAGGCCTTGTGTGAAGTATATTGGAGCGTTGGACCAAGGGACTACCAGTACCCGTTTTATTCTATTTGATGAGAAAGGGGTAAGTATCGCCTCTGCACAGCTTGAACACCAGCAGATTTTCCCCCAACCAGGGTGGGTGGAGCATGACCCTTGGGAGATATGGGACAACAGCGGCTCTTGCATCGTCAAGGCTATGAAGAAAGTCGGGGCAAAGGGTTCTGATATACTTGGTATCGGCATCACCAACCAAAGGGAGACCATCATCGCTTGGAATCCTAAGACAGGTAAGGTCTGGCACAATGCTATCGTCTGGCAGGACCTGCGTGGCTCTGCTCTCATTGATACATTGGAAAAGAAAGTGGAAGCATCCTGGCTGCGTGAAAAAAGCGGACTCATCTTCAGTCCCTATTTTGCAGCCTCAAAGATAGCCTGGCTCCTAGATAACGTCACCGGCCTGCGTGAAGATGCAGAGAAGGGCGAGGCTGTCTTTGGAACCATAGACACCTGGCTGACCTGGAATCTCAGCGGAGGCAAGGTCGTCGTCACTGACGTCACCAATGCCTCACGCTACATGCTGATGAACATCAAGACCTGCCAGTGGGATGAGGAGCTGCTCTCCCTCTTTAACATTCCCTTAAAAGCCCTTCCTACCATTGTCCCCTCCTCGGGTGTGGTCTATACAAAGACAGCCCCAAGTGGCCCTCTTCGTGCGGAAGTGCCGGTCTGTGGAATTCTTGGTGATCAGCAGGCAGCACTCTTTGGGCAGGCCTGCTTTACCCAGGGTCTGGGAAAAAGCACCTATGGCACCGGATGCTTTCTCCTGGTCAATACAGGGGAGAAATTAGTATATTCTGATAACGGTCTCCTATCGACAGTAGCCTATCAGTTGGGTGATTCCAAGCCTGTATACGCTCTTGAAGGATCTGTTGCAGTAGCGGGCTCGCTGGTTCAGTGGGCTAGGGACAACCTGAAGATTGTCGCCGACCCTCAGGAACTGGACAAGCTGGCCACCTCTGTGCCAGACTGCGGCGGCGTGTATATTGTTCCGGCTTTCAGTGGTCTGTTCGCACCGTACTGGCGCTCCGATGCCCGTGGTGTCATAGCAGGGCTTACGGGATTTGCTACCAGGGCACACCTGTGCAGGGCAATCCTTGAGGCTACGGCCTTT
This sequence comes from uncultured Sphaerochaeta sp., assembly GCA_964293175.1. Classification (GTDB taxonomy): domain Bacteria; phylum Spirochaetota; class Spirochaetia; order Sphaerochaetales; family Sphaerochaetaceae; genus Sphaerochaeta. The sequence goes on along the minus strand of CAXYZP010000018.1, from coordinate 10,394 downwards.
CAGGCCAATGATATTTTTAAGGCGATGGAAAGCGACAGCAACATCCATATGACCACCTTGAAGGTGGATGGGGGGCTTACAAACAGTACCCCCCTTATGGCGTTCCAGGCTGATCTTCTGGGCATTCCCGTGATAAGGCCCTTGGTTGTGGAAACCACAGCCTTAGGGGCTGCCTATGCTGCGGGTCTTTCTGTAGGGATTTGGAAAAATGTAGAGGAACTCTCATCCTATTGGCAGGAAGAGACCAGATGGTCGCCTACCATGGAAAAGGATGTACGGGACGAAAAGGTACGCTTTTGGAAAAAAGCTGTGAGCCGAACACTCGATTGGGTCTCTTCCGACACGCAAGAATAGGGGTGCATGGATGTTCTCTGAGGTAATGCAAAATATACTCTCCTTTCTCCGCCCTGCCTTGCAGGTAGGGGTGTTGGCATGGGTGTTCTATCGCTTCTATGAAGCTATAGCACAGACAAAGGCTCTCCAGATTATCAAGGTGATTGTTGTCATCTTCTCTGCTTTTGCAGTGAGTTACATCCTCAAGCTAGAGGTGTTGCTATGGGTCTTCAAGATGCTGGGGGTACCTTTGACCATCTTCATCTGTATCATCTACCAACCGGAGTTGAGACGCTCCTTCACCCAGCTGTGGAGTGGGAGAAGCAGAATCTTCCGTATCGGGACCCAGACGACCAGTGGGGACCAGATCGATAGTATTCTCAATGCATGTAATGTGCTGGTGAACAAAAGAAGGGGATCTTTGATTGTTTTTCCTCGTCGTCTAGGCATAAAGAACATCATAGACAGTGGTACCAAACTGAATGCAGACCTTTCCACTTCTCTGATCCTCACTGTCTTTGACCATGACACCCCGCTTCATGACGGGGCTATGATCATCCAGAACGGACGGATTGTGGCAGCCGGGTGTTATCTGCCTCTCAGTGAGCAGACCGATATCAAGAAGAGCTTTGGTACCCGTCACCGGGCGGCCTTGGGTATGGCTGAGGAATCTGATGCGGTGGTTATCATCGTCAGTGAGGAGACCGGCGCCATAAGCATGACCTACAATGCCAACCTCTATTATGATTTGGAACCGAGCACGATCAAGAGGATGCTTCTTGCCCTCTTCAGCTATCACGAAATTACTCCTGAGGAGTTGTTGCAGGAGGCAAGCACCGATGAAACTGAATAAGCACCTACAAAATATGCTCTACCACTGGCCATCGAAAGTACTGTCGCTGGTCTTTGCCATTTGTATCTATCTTTTTATCCAATATTCAACTATTGGTGCTCGGGTTGTGACTATCCCCTTGGATGTGCACCTGCCCGCCGGCTATGAGGCTATGAGCCTGGTCCCTGATTCGGTGGAGGTGGAGATACGGGGTAATGACGATATCATCTACCTGATCAATCCTAATTCCATCATGGCAAGCATCAACTTCTCCTTTGTCCAGAGCGAAGGCATATCCAGCGCCCCTGTAATGCTCATGTATGAGGAGAATGTCTTTGAAAGTGGAGGCGTCTCAGTCTCGCCCAATCCCAGCCAGTATAGGATCCTCTTCAATCGTATAGGGGAATTGTGATGGTTGAGGGAATAGGTATCGATATCGTCAACATTTCTCGCATGGACAAGCTCTCAGAGAGTGTGATCAGGCGTCTTTTTCATCCTGCAGAGGTTGCCTTTGCATCGGGCCTTGAGACCAAACGAAAAAGTGAGTATCTCAGCGGGAGGTTTGCCGCCAAGGAAGCCCTAGGCAAAGCCCTGGGGACAGGAATGGCGGGCATGAGGCCTTCCGACATCCACACTGATACCAGCGAGACCGGCAAGCCTTTCATGGTGCTGTATGGCAGCGCCAAGGCTCTGGTAGGAGACCGTACGGTCCTGCTTTCCATTACACACGATCCTCCGGTAGCCAGTGCTGTAGTGTTGCTGCAAGGGAGCGATAATGGCTCGCACTGACTGGAGAAGGCCCCCCTTGCTGCCTTTGGAAGAGGGGGTGCGGCGCATTCGTATGACCGTAGCCTACGATGGTCAGCACTACAACGGATGGCAGAGACAGACAAATGGAACGGGGGTTTCCGAGCGGATAGAGCAGGAGATCCAGAACATCACCGGAGAGAAGATCAATCTGGTTGGAAGCGGCAGAACTGACAGTGGGGTGCATGCCCTTGCCCAGGTCTGTCATTTCGATACCTTCAACCAGAAGATCGACGGGAAGGTCTTCGCCATTGCCCTTAACAGCCTGCTTCCCAAGGATATAAGGGTTATGGAGAGTGTCGAAGTTGATGGCACCTTCCACTCCCGCTATACCGCGATGGGTCGCACGTACCGTTACTATGTAAAGCAAGAGAAGGAGATGACGCCCTTTGATATAAAGCAGGTCATAAAGGTGCGCAAGTTTCCTGACATAGATGTGCTCAATACCTATAGTGCATACATCCAGGGGACGCATGACTTCACCACCTTCACAGCTCAAGGCGACACGTCCTTGAGCCGGTGCAGGGATGTCTACGAATCCTACTGGGCCTATGAGACGGACCGCTTTGGAGCGAAGGTGCTGACCTATACTATCAGCGGCAATGCGTTCCTCTATAGGATGATCCGCTCACTGGTAGGTACCATGTTGGAGTTTGCTGAGAAGGGGTATACCGCAGATTTTTTCAAGGAGACCCTGGAAAGCCGTGACCGCAGACGTTCTGGAAAGACTGCCCCGCCATGGGGGCTCTACTTCTATGCAATATCGTATGATCCGGAGCAGTACGCCTGGTTTGAGGAGCAACAGCATGAATGATATCGAGCAGAAACGGTCGGATCTAGCCCAGGGCTTGCAGCAGTTTTTGACCTATTGCGACCAGGCCGAAGAGATAATAACCTCCCAGGAGGTCGCCCCAAGTCCCCAGATAGACTTCTCTTCCTTGGTTGACTCCATCCTTCCCCTTCCTCTGGATAAGGACGCCCCTGAGGGCGCAACCATGAAGAACCTTCAGCATATGGTGGGTGAGTGTACTCGCTGTCGCTTAGCTGAGACCCGAAATCACACCGTCTTTGGAGAGGGTGTGCTTCCTGCACGCCTCTTGATAATCGGAGAGAGCCCAGGATTTGATGAGGATGCCTCTGGCCGCGCCTATATCGGTAGGGCCGGCCAGTACTTGGATACGTGGCTCGCTCCTGTGGGCCTGTCTAGAAAGACAAATGTATACCTTGCAAACATCATCAAGTGCCGTCCTCCTGAGAACCGTAATCCCCATGTCGATGAGATAACCTCCTGCCTTCCTTTTGTGAAGCGACAGATCCAACTGGTCAAGCCTGAGCTTATCCTCTTGATAGGCGGCGTTGCCAGCAAGGCCCTGCTCGATACCCAAGAGGGTGTGGGCAAGCTGCGGGGTCGCTTTCACCGCTATGAAGGGGTCCCTGTCCTGGTTACCTACCACCCTGCGGGAGTGTTGCGTAACGAAGAGCTCAAGCGTCCTGTCTGGGAAGACATCAAGAAAGTCGCCGCCTTCCTCAATCTCACCCTTCCTGGGAAATCGAAATGAGCAAGTTTGCCCATCTCCTCCTTGATCTTCCCCTTAAGCAGAGTTTTACCTATTCGATACCTCTGGAGTTGGAAAGCTCTGTCATGCTCGGGGTGCGGGTGGTTGTCCCCTTCGGCAAGCGGGAGATGACTGGCTACGTCATCGAGGTTGTCGATAGTTTTGAGGCTACGTACGCGGTAAAGGATATCAAACGGGTTATTGACAAGGTTGTCCTGTTTGGGGAAGTTTCAGTCTCTTTGGCCCTATGGATGAGCCGCTTCTACCTTTGTAGCCAAGGCGAGGCCCTGAGCATGATGATCCCCGGCGGTAGGCGGGACAGCAGTACCCCAGCCTTGGCTGTAGAGGACGATGCTACCATTAGCGGAGTGATAAACCTCTCCTCAGACCAGCAGATTGCCATTGATGCAATCCTTGCTGCAAAGGCCAGCATGTACTATCTCTACGGTATAACCGGAAGTGGTAAGAGCGAGGTGTTCCTTCGCTGCACCGAGGCCATGATCGCCCAAGGTAAGAGTGTCATCTACCTGGTACCTGAAATCACCCTTACTCACCAGCTTGCAAGGCAGGTCACCAACAGGTTTGCAAACAAGGTGGCCATTCTCCACTCCGCCCTTACCCCGAGTCAGCGCCTGAGCCAGTGGAAGCGCATCAAGAGTGGGGAGGTGCAGTTTGCCATTGGGGCACGCAGTGCTGTCTTTGCCCCGTTTGAAAATCTGGGCATGATAATCCTCGATGAGGAGCATGAGAACAGCTACAAGAGTGGGAATACCCCACGCTACCATGCACGCCAGGTTGCCCAGAGGCGCTGTCATGAAGAGGGAGCCCTTTTGGTTATGGGTAGCGCCACACCCTCCCTAGAAGCCTGGAGCATGATGAAAAAGGGGCAGGTGACATCACTGCGCCTGGACAGTCGGGTAGGTGGCGGGGTTCCTCCCGCGGTCCGTGTGGTGGACATGCAGGGCGAGAAGCATACTATCAGCAAGAAGCTGTTAACTGAGATGAAGGCGGTCCTTGCGCGTAAGAAGCAGGTGATCCTGTTTCTCAACCGAAGGGGATTTTCCTATTTTTTCCACTGCAAAAGCTGTGGCTATGATATGCAGTGCCCCCACTGTTCGGTATCCCTGACCTTCCACCAGGGTAAGGGCGAGATGGTCTGCCACTACTGCGGCTACCGTAGAAAGCCCATCCAGGTCTGCCCCGAGTGCCACTCCCTCGATGTCGGCTACAGTGGCTTCGGTACGGAGATGGTCGAACAGGATGTACGCATGTTCTTCCCCCAGGCTTCCATACAACGCTTGGATACCGACAGTGCCAAGGATAAGAAACATATGCAGGAGGTCCTGGACCAGTTTCGCAAGGGCGAGGTCGATATCCTGCTAGGAACGCAGATGGTTGCCAAGGGGCTTAACTTTCCCGGTGTCGAGCTGGTTGGTATCGTACTTGCAGACAGTGGTATGAACATCCCTGACTTTCGTGCCCAGGAACGCACCTTTTCCCTTCTGATGCAGGTCTCAGGTCGTGCCGGTAGGTATAATGACCAGGGCCAGGTCATCATCCAGACCTTCCATCCTGAAAACGCAGCGGTGCAATATGCCCAACATCGTGAGGTCGATGCATTCTTTGACCAGGAGCTCACGATGCGCGAGGAGACCGGTTTTCCTCCCCATACCCGCCTGATCAATTTGGTGCTTAGGGGCAGAAACAAGGAAAAGGTCGCAACTGAGGCAGACAAGCTTGAAGCCCTTTTCGAAGCGGCTATCGCCACCTATAAGGGGGAGGGCTCCCCCTCTGTGCTGTGCAACAGCGAATGCCCGTTGGAGAAGATCGCATCGAACTGGCGCAACCACCTTCTGATAATGGGCGAGGACGCCTCTTCAGCCCATAAGGTGGTGTCCCATGTCCTCGATCATTACAGCGCCCCTTCAGGTATCTATATTGAGGTCGATATAGACCCTTTGCAAATGTTGTAGCGTTGACCGAGGACACCTGTGTTGGTATCATATCCCTACCATGTTAGATATATACACCCTTGGAGAAGAGGTACTCACAGAGAAGTGCCAACCAGTAACCAAATTCGACAGCGGACTTCGTGTCCTTGTCGATGCCATGTTTGAAACTATGTCCGAAGCCGATGGCGTCGGTCTCGCCGCCCCTCAGGTCGGTGTTTCCCTTCGTCTGTTTGTGATAAATATTCACGGAGTGGAGAAACGAGCATATATAAACCCCCAGATACTCGAGACATCCATAGAGACCGATACCTCAGAAGAGGGCTGTCTCTCTGTCCCCGGAGTCTGGCATGATGTTGAACGTCCTGCACGGGTGAGTGTGCAAGCCCAGGATATTGAGGGAAAACCCTTTACTATCAAGGCGGAGGGTTTGCTTGCAAGAGCCATCCAGCACGAGAACGACCATCTCAACGGCACCTTGTTTATCGATCGTCTTAGCTCAGAAGATCGACAGAGCATGGTAAAAGCTTATGAAAGAAAGCATCGTCCTAGAAAGAAGAGCAAGCCGTGAAGATTTTGTTTGCAGGGACAGCAGATATTGCGGTTCCAACTCTCCGTGCCCTGGCCGAACAGTTTGATGTGGGTGCGGTTCTGACAAATCCGGACAAGAGGGGATCGAGGGGGAAATCCTTGCTTCCTTCAGCTGTAAAAGAGGAGGCACTCGCCCTCGGCCTTCCTGTCTTGCAACCCGAAACACTCCGCACAGAAGCGCGTGCCCTGGTTGCATCCTATGGATGCGACACCTTGGTCTGCTTTGCCTATGGCAAGATGTTCGGACCTAAATTTCTCTCCCTGTTCTCAGGGGAGAAACTTAATATCCACCCCTCCATGCTCCCTCTTCTGAGAGGGCCTTCTCCTATTCAAGGGGCTATTTCCAACCAGTTTGACCAAACCGGCATCAGTATCCAACGCCTTGCCTCTGAGATGGACAGCGGGGACCTGCTGCTGTCTGAAAGCTTTGCACTCCAAGGTGATGAGACTACCCAATCTCTGACTGACATAGTCAAGGAAAAGGCGGCTCATCTCGCGGTTAAAGCCATGCAAAGCGTCTCTGATGGGTCGGCTTTGTTTGTCCCCCAGAAGGGAGAGAGCACCTATACCACCCTCATAACCCGCGAAATGGCCATCATCGACTGGACTCTTGGAGCAAAGGACATCCATGCCCTGATCAGAACGATGAATCCATGGCCTAAGGCGTATACACTGTTTGAGGGGGAGACGCTGTTTATAACCGGTGTTTGTGGTCTACTCAAGGATGCAGGAACTGATCCTGTCCCCCTAGGAATAGAAGCAGGCACTGTCGTATCGAAGCAAAAAGGCAGAGGTATAGCCATTGCCACCGGGGAGGGCCTGCTTTGGGTCGATCGTTTGCAGGTCGAGAAACGTAAGGAAATGGACTGGGTCTCATTCCTCCCAGGTAATCGTACGTTCCTAGGAACAAAGTTAGGATAACCATGAAAAGGCGAGCGTATTCTCTGCTTGTTGTACTCGTATGTAGCATCTCCTTGTTTGCCTCAAGACCTACGGTGGCCCTAGTGCTGTCGGGAGGGGGGGCGAGAGGCCTTGCGCACATAGCTGTGATTGAAGCTTTGGAGCGATACGGCATCCCCATCGATATGGTGGTGGGAACAAGTATGGGATCCTTGGTGGGTGGCCTCTATGCAGCTGGTTACAGCCCCAAAGAGATCCGTGCCCTCGCTGCAAACCCTGATTTTTCCAACATGTTCGTCAGTACCACTTTCTCGTCATCCTATGATATAGCACAGGCCTTTCAGCCGACCCATAGCAATGTGTTTTCCCTCGGATTTGACAAGGGGGGATTTGGTGCCTCCCCTGGGTTGCTGGGGGATCAGAAGGTTATGGAGATGATCTCCTCTACCTTTTCCAAGCTTCCTGATTTTCTTGACTTTGATGAGCTGGAAATTCCTTTTCGATGCATCGGTACCAATGTTGCCACCGGAGAGAAGATAATCTATAAAAAAGGTTCGTTGATCACAGCTGTACGTTCAAGCATCTCCATACCCATCATTTTTACCCCTTATCCCCAGGGTGACGGAAGCTTTGCCGTCGATGGAGGAATTGTAGATAACTTGCCTATCAAGGTAGCCAAGGACCTTGGCTATGACATCATCATAGCCTGTGATGTGAATGCTACCCCCGAGAGTACGGAGATCTTATTAGGATCCTTCTCCAGTATGGTCATGCAGACCATGACCTTGATTACCCAAGTCGCTGCCACGCCGCAGTACCCCTTGGCGGATATTCTGATATGTCCGGAACTTTCGAGGATACTCACCCTTGAATTCAACAAGTATGCAGAGATCATCGAAGCAGGTGAGAAGGCCTGTGATGAGAAGGCTGAGGATTTTACAGCTCTTGCCGCTCGCATCGCCCTCAATCGTCCCCTCGAAGTCAAAGAGGAGGGCAGAGACGGTACCTATCTTATCAAGGATGATCCTATCATCGCTCTTGTACGGGTAATCGACATATCTCTTTTCACCTCTGGCGATATCCCCCACAAAGATCATTTTTCTGAGTTTAAAGGTATGCCTTTGGACGAAGGGACAAAACTGAAACTCAATCACTCCCTGGCCCTTATCAAAAAGCACTACCGTCTCAGCTCCGCTACCTATCAGATGGCTTATATCAAGAAGGGAAGGGGCATTCTTGAAGTACATATCCAGTCCTCCAAGAAAAGCGAGTCCAACATCAGCCTTGGGCTTTCCGGCAGCACAGGCTTAGCTAACAATACACCCAACGGGGATATCTGGTTTTCCGCAGATGCACGGGTCAATGCACGTATCTCCAATATGATGGGATCCAACTTCTCCTTGGAAATATTGGCCAGCCTTGGACAGACTTCCAAGCTGAGGACCTCGGTCCTCTATCCCTTCTATACATCTCCGTTCTCCTCCTTGGACCTGGACTTTTCTCTTACCTATGAGGGAGGGGGCTTTACTCCGCTAAACAGCATGGTGAATGGTGACAGGGTTGTGGCCCGAGATAAGGGCTTTACCGTAGATTTGAGCATGGACTTTCGCTTTCTGGATTATGGACGATTGGACTATGGTGGCCAAATTGATCTGGTCTATCTCTATGGAAACAGTTGGGATCCCCCATTTTTTGTGGTTCCATCCGTGTATGGTTCTCTGGTTTGGGATACTCAACTCTCAGCGTTCGCCCTCACAGGGGTGCGTGGGGAGTTCTGGGGTACATTAGGAAGGCATAACGGGGTGATCTTTGGTCTTCAGGCCGCTTGGAATCAGCGTTTTCCCATCAACAATCTCTCCTCTTTTGGATATGAACTCCATCTCTCTATGATGCGCATGCCCTGTCCGCTGCTTTCCTCCTATGTGGATATTGGAGGGCTCAGTGCGTTTCCCGGATACAGTGCGGGATCATTGAAAAGAGATATTGCCCTGGCAGGGGTGTCGTATCAGTATTCTATAGGGAGCTTTTTGGGATTCAACTCCTTTTTCCTGGGCGCGATCAAGATGGCGGTGATGGATGATACATTTAATCCCTATGCCGATCCTCCCACTCCCTCTCCTTCTGGGTTCTGGTTCGCTTCTACACCATCTGTCTTCGATGCAGGCTTGAGTGTAGGGATGGGGATGCAGACCCCCTTGGGGGATGTGGTCATTCGTTTTGGAATGAGTATTAAAAAGCAAGTTTCCTTGGTTATTCAGATCCTCTGATGTGGGAACGTTGGCGAGGGTATCCGCAGCATCTTGAGTCCGTTTACGGCAAGCGTGTCTACCGTATAGGTCTTGATGCAGGATTTTCCTGTCCAAATCGTGATATAGGGCGCCAAGGTGGCTGTGTCTTTTGTGACGGTACCGGAGCCTCTGCAATGTATCAGAGAAAAAATGAGAGCCTCTTTCTCCATGCGAGTCCTTTTAATGAGAAAGTCAGTAAGAGAGAGCCCCCCTCGTTGCTCTCCCTCGAGCAGCGCTGTTCTTCGATCAAGGAGCAGATAGCACACGGACGCTCTTTTTTGCAGCGTCGCTACAAGGCTGAGCTATTCAGCGTCTATTTCCAGGCCTGGACAAACACCTATGCTGATATAGAGGTACTCAGAGCTCTCTATGATGCCGCCTTGGAAGAGGGCCCGTTTGTCGAGCTGATCATTTCCACCAGACCAGACTGTATTACCGATGAGGTGCTCCTTCTTTTAGAGGAGTATAAAAGTCGTGTCAGCATGGTTTGGGTGGAATTGGGGCTTCAAACTGCAAATCTAGACACTTTGGAGCTAATTGGCCGCGCACATGATCTGGAATGTTACATTCGTAGTGCAAATGCGTTACATTCTGTCGGGATTGGTGTTTGTACTCATATAGTGGTTGGCTTACCCTCTGAGACCCGTTCTGATTTTGAGCGGACATGTTCTTGGATAAACAAGGCGAAAAGTGAGGCTGTGAAGATTCACAACCTTCATGTCTGTGGGGGAACAAGACTCTATGATTGGTATGCCCAAGGTGAGGTTAGTGTAGCCTCGCTTAGGCGGCATGTGGATAATAGCATCTGGATTCTTAGGCATTTAGAAAAAAACATTGTGGTGGAACGCCTAATGTGCGAGACTCCTAACCATAGGTTAGTGGCTCCGAGGACGTTTCCTGACAAAAGTGCATTCCTCTCTCTTCTCGAACAAACGATGGAGGAGCGGGGTGTGTGGCAAGGGGATTTGACATGAAAGACCGGCTTCCGTTACAGACAATACTCAGAACAGCGGGCATTACCCTAACTGTCTTTGTATTGATTGCCATCCTATATTTTTCGTTTATGCCCAAAGAGAGTTATCCAGATGTCTCGTGGATTCCCTTTGCAGATAAGGGGGACCATATGGTCGCCTATGCG
>CAXYZP010000017.1:0-12914 GCA_964293175.1 uncultured Sphaerochaeta sp. | reverse complement strand
CCACAGGGAAGAGCCTGCACATCGGGCATATGGTACCCTTCTTTGCCATGCATCATCTGCAGCTTGCAGGGCATAATCCCATCGCTCTCGTCGGTGGTGGCACTGCCATGATCGGGGACCCTTCAGGGAAGACAGAGTTGCGTCAGATGCTCACACCTGAACAAATTGAATCCAACTGTGTTTTCATCAAAGAGCAGTTGGGTACTGTGGTGGACTTTTCCGAGAATCCCGGCTCCGGCATGGGCAAGGCTGTGATGCTCAACAATGCAGACTGGCTTACCAAGTTGAATTACATTGATTTCCTCCGGGAGATCGGTCGTCATTTTTCGGTAAACAGAATGCTTTCTTTTGAAGCCTACAAGGCAAGGCTTGAGAGGGGACTCTCCTTCATTGAGTTCAACTATCAGCTTTTGCAGTCCTATGATTTTTTAACCCTCTATCGCGACCAAGGTTGCCGACTGCAGATCGGTGGCGATGATCAGTGGGGCAATATTGTTGCAGGTATCGACTTGATAAGAAAGACCGAATCAGCTGAGTGCTATGGTCTGACCTTCAATCTCATTGCACGCTCTGACGGGCAGAAGATGGGCAAGAGCGAAAAGGGTGCGGTGTTCCTTGATCCTGAACTTTTCACCCCCTATGACTTCTACCAGTACTGGCGCAACGTAAACGATGAGGATGTCATCAAGTTCCTCAAGCTCTTTACCTTCCTCCCCCTTGAAGAGGTAGCCAAGTATGAAGCTGAAGGAGTCAACATCAATGACGCCAAGATTCGTCTGGCCTACGAGCAGACCAAGATTATCCACGGTGTCGAAGAGGCTGAGAAGGCCCAGACTGCTGCACAGGCTATGTTTGGTTCTGCAACCCTTGGTTCTGAAGGCCGTGAAGGGATGAACTTCATTGAAGTGGAGAAGAGCGAGCTAGAAGCAGGAATCCCTGTCTTGACCCTCTTTGCCCGTACTGACCTTGCTGCCACCAACAGTGATGCCAGGCGTCTTGTCTCTGGTGGCGGAGCTTGGATCGGGGAGACTAAGATCACCGATCCCAAGACTATGATAGACCTCACCTTTCTTGATGATGTGGGCGAAATTCTACTCAGGGCAGGAAAGAAGCGGTATTTTAGAATAGTTGTAAAGTAAGACATACCAGCTCTGCTGGTTATCTGGAATAGAGGTTCCGAAAGGGTTTTTATGATTTGATGTGGTGCTCGGGCAATTGTTCGAGCATCACCTCTCTAAGACAAACCGTTTTAGGGTTCGCTCTCCAAGTTGGCTTTCCCTTTTCTAAAAGCTCCCTATGTGGGAGATCACAAATCTCAAAGGTATTGGACATATAAAAATTCCCCGCCAAAGCGAGGAATAGTACAGACCCAATTCTACTCTCATACGAGGTAGAACTGGGTAGTGTTTTTGTTAGTTCCTAAAGGTCGATTTTCCAAAGTCCATGCAGGTTGCAGTAGGCAAAAACTGCGCGAACCTTATCATCATCGATGCAGAAGGTAGCATGAGGTTTAGCATCTATAGCGAGATTCTTCCTCTGTCCACCTTTTTCTGTCTCCAGATAGATCCAGCTAATGTGGTGCTCTTTTGTCATGGGATGATCTACTGATCCGACGTTTACGGTAACTATGTTTTTTTCCACTGTTGCAACAGGAACGTGTTTTTCCTTGGCTGCATCAACGGTGTTTACCGTCAAGGGTTGCATCTCTTCTCCACAGCAGGAAAGCTTAGGTCCTCTATCGACAACTTTAGCAGCAATGTTCCCGCAAATCTTGCAAATGTAAAATTCTTGATCTTTCATTTGTAGTCTCCTTAACTCATAGTATACTAAAAATAACGCCATTCGTACAGTAAATACGTATCCTAATGAAAGGTAATCGCATTATCAAGCTTATGGGGATTACCCTGAATCACCGGCTACGCTCTGTTTCTGGCAGTATATTTCTCTATACCAGGTTCAAGGTTTTCAGCCATGTTGCAATCTGCTCATCAGATTGTGCCACTTGAGTTCCCTGGATTGCCAGAGAGGCAAGTATCTCTGCAGAAGGGCATAAGCTCTTGATATCACTTTCACTGTGCCCCATACCACTGCCTCCATGGGTGCAGAAAGGTACGAGCTTTTTGTTGGAAAAGTCAAAGGTTGAAAGGAATGTCCATACCGGCATCGGCATTGTTCCGCACCAGTTTGGATAGCCGATGAGAATGACATCATAGGCATCAAGGGAAACAGGCAGTGTCTTCAGCTCAGGCCTGGCCTGGTCCTTCATCTGTTGAACCACTTCCGTAGCGCATGCATGATAGTCAGCACTATAGGGAAGCACTGTCTCAATTTCAAAGAGAGTTCCACCAAGGGACGTGTTGATCTTATTTGCTACTACTTCGGTATTGCCTACAGTCAGGTCGATTATCTTTCCCTCTACGAGGCTCGATCCTTTGCGAGAGAAATAAGCAATGAGAATATTCATGAAGTGTTCCTTATCTGGTAATGTTATCAAATAGTACTGCGATTTCTTCAAATCAGCAATGTTGGAGAGTGAGAAAGAGCATGATTCTTAAAGGTATGCTTACGTATTTATATAACCTAAAGGGGAATATGATCATAGGTGTGTTTAGTGTGAAAAGCGGATATTCCCCTATGTGAAAGCTACATTCGACAAACTATACCAAGGCAAGGCTAAGTTCGTAGGAATATACCTTCAGGAAGCGTTAAGCTGGATAGGGAAAGAAGTAATAGGATGGAATGAGGGTGTAAAGAGAAAGAAAGCATCTACCTCCCTTTCGGGTAGGCAGACGCCTTCTTTGTTGGAATGCTAGGCACTTATGACGTTCACTACAAGAAGATGCGTGTCTCACCTATATGCCTTAGCTTTATATGTGCTAGGAAGCTCCTATACATACCCCTGGGCTATCATGGCTTCGGAAATCTTGAGAAAACCTGCAATGTTGGCACCATCGACAAAGTTGTTCTTTGTGCTGTACTTCTCTGCTGCCTGGCTGATATTGCTGTAGATGTTCTTCATAATGGACAAGAGCTGGGCATCGACTTGAGCTGGGGTCCACTGCATCCTCTGGCTGTTCTGGGCCATCTCAAGACCCGAGACTGCGACTCCTCCAGCATTGGAAGCCTTACCGGGTGCCAAGAGGACTCCTCCCTCCATCAGGATCTCTTCTGCTTCTAGGGTTGTGGGCATGTTAGCTCCTTCACCTACGAGCTGGATCTTGTTGGCAACAAGGTTCTTCGCATCCTCAGCATTGATCTCGTTTTGTGTTGCACAGGGGAAAGCATAGTCAGCCTTTACATCCCACAGGGGATTGGAGGTAGCAGAACCATTATGAGGGATGTAGGTAGCTTCCTTGTACTTCTGAGCATACTCTGCCATGCGTCCCCGCCTGACATTTTTCAGGGTCTTTATATAGGCTAGCTTAGAGGCATCGATACCACTGGGGTCGATAAGGACGCCGCTTGAGTCGCTCATGGTAAGAACCTTGGCGCCCATCGTCAGAAGTTTCTCCGTAGTGAACTGTGCAACGTTGCCGCTTCCACTTACCAGACAGCTTTTTCCCTCAAGGCTTTTGCCTTCAGCTTCCAATATGGCAGCTGAGAGATAGGTCAGACCATATCCAGTAGCCTCGGGTCTGATGAACGATCCTCCAAAAGAGGGGTGCTTTCCAGTTAGGATACCAACACTTTTATTGTTGATGCGTTTGTACTGGCCATACATGTATCCGATCTCACGCCCACCGACGCCGATATCTCCGGCGGGTACGTCTGTGTCTTCTCCAATGTGTCTGCCCAGCTCCAGCATAAGGCTCTGACAGAAGCGCATGACTTCGCCGTCACTCTTGCCTTTAGGGTTGAAATCACTTCCTCCTTTGCCACCGCCAAGAGAGAGCCCTGTGAGGCTATTCTTGAAGGTCTGTTCAAAGGCGAGGAACTTTAGGATGGAGAGATTGACCGAAGGGTGGAAGCGCATACCACCCTTATAGGGGCCTAAGGTACTGCTCATCTGTACTCTGAAACCGCGATTTAGTTGCACCAGACCATCATCATCAATCCAGGGGATGCGGAATATGACCACCCTCTCTGGTTCTACCATGCGGTCCAGTACCTTGTGGTAGAGTATTTGGGGGATATCATCAACGAGCTTATCTATTGAGGTTAAAAATGAGGTGACAGCTTGTATAAATTCAGGTTGGTTTGGATCGAGCTGGATCACACGGTTCATCACTTGTTGGGTTGCATCATGCATAGGGAGAACTCCTCAGCTTCAATGTATAATTATGCAAGAAGCTGTATATCACAATATAGAAACCTTTGAATTTGGTAAAGTGTTTGTGGAAAGAGTAGAATTAAGATTGAATATTGAGGTATGCGTAGGAACTAACAAGATTGGATCAATATTGAGCTGGTGCGTAACGCGAGCGGTGGGGGTTGCTTCATGCATAAAGAAACAAGGAAAAAAGAAATGGGGGAAAAAAACTTGTTTTTTCTCCCATTCCACTGCAATTCTTTCTTAATCCCACGTTTTTCTACAACGAGAGGTGTTTTTGGTTGCCATTTCTACAGCACCAAACCTTCTTTTAAAGAAAAACCTTGATTATAAGATTCTTTTTCTTTTACAGCGTCTCACCCTTTTTCAAGCGCTCGATATTCTCCTTGTAGGGAGGGCGGATAATGCCCTTTTCTGTGATTATACCGGTGATGTTTTGGTGGGGGGTCACATCGAAGGCTGGATTGTACACCTGCATCTCAAGGGGGGCTACCTGGGTGTCTCCTACGAAGATAACCTCATTCTTATCCCTTTCCTCGATGGGGATGAGCGAGCCGTCAGCGAGATTGAAGTCGATGGTGGAGAGGGGGACCACTGAGTAGAAGGGTACGCCATACTCCTTGCAGATGACCGAAAGGGCAAAGGTGCCGAGCTTGTTGGCCACATCGCCATTTGCGGCGACGCGGTCTCCTCCGAGAATCACCAGATCAATCTTACCATCTCTTATCAGGGTGGCCGCTGCGCTATCGGGGATCAGGGCTGAGGGAATCTTTGCCTCGGTCAGTTCCCAAGCTGTCAGGCGTGCTCCTTGGAAGCGTGGGCGGGTTTCATCAGCATAGACGAAGATGTTCTTGTTGTCATAGAAGGCTTCTTTGATTACACCAAGTGCAGTTCCCCATCCTGCAGTGGCTAGGGCTCCTGTATTGCAATGGGTGAGGATGGTGGCCCCTTGTGGTACGACCCTGTTGCCTATCCTGCTCATTTCTTTATTTGTTTGGATATCTTCAGCTCTTATTTCGTCAGCTTCAGTCTTGAGAGCAGAAAGAATCTTCTCTGCTGGTTCTTTTTCCGTCTGTAGGAAAATATCCCACATGCGATTTATCGCCCATTCAAGATTCACTGCAGTAGGGCGACTCTTCGCAAGAAAGTCACAAGCCTTCTTGAGCTCTGTCTTGAAAGTCTTATGCTTTGCATACTGTAGAGCCGCCATGTAGACACCATACGCTGCTGTTGCTCCTATAGCCGGTGCCCCACGGACTACCATGTCTCTGATGGCAAATTCCACATCTTCATAGGTCTTGCATATAATGTGGGTATAGACAGCTGGCAATACCCGCTGGTCTATCAGATAGAGGGCGTTCTCTTTGAATTCAAGGGTAATGAATGATTCATCCATAGTAAGGTTCTCCTGTATGCTAGCGAAATGCCACGAAGGCTTTTGTCTTTCTTCCTTAAGCCGAAGAAGCTGTTGTGCTGATTTCTATCTGCTGCGAATTACATCCCATTTTGAGTTGACATCCCTCTGGATCTCCTCCTGGTCAAGGCCAAGGACCTTGCGCTTCTGCATGACCATCTTGCCCTGGCAAAAGAGTGTATCAACATCAGATGCCTGGGCAGCGTAGACCAAGGCGCTGAAGGGGTCGTTAAGCGGGGTAAGATGGGCCTTGTTGAGATCCAACAGGAGGATATCGGCCTCTTTACCCACTTCTAAGGTGCCTATCTTCTTATCTAGGTGTAAAGCCTTTGCCCCATTGATGGTTGCCATCTTGAGCACTTCAAACGGTCTGAGGTTGCCTATGTGTCCTGTGAATACCGTACTGAGCAAGGAAGCCACATGCATCTCTTCAAAGAGGTTCTGGTTATTGTTGCTGCTTGAGCCGTCACACCCTATAGCCACATTGATGGTGTTTTTCAGGAAGACTCCTATGGGCGCGACTCCGCTGGCAAGCTTGCAGTTGCTGCTGGGGTTGTGGACCACCGAAGCATCCATACTTTTGAGCAGTTCTATCTCACTGGTGGTGAGATGGACACAATGGGCAAGTAGGGAAGGTATGTCCTCTAAAGCACCAATGGATTCAAGATAGTGCAAAGGGGTCATTCCGTGCTCTTTGAGGCAATCATCCACCTCTTGTTTGGTTTCGCTGAGATGGGTATGCATGTTCCTCTGGTTGGCTTTGGCCCAGTCATGTCCAAACTGGTAGGTCTCTTTGGTGCAGGTATAGATGGCATGTGGGGCTATGTCCAGATGTATCCTTGAATGTGAGGCTGCTATCGCTGATGCTGTCAGCTTCTCCCGCTCCTTGATCCTCTGCTTAGAAGATGCCAGATCACCAAAAAGAGTCAGCCCTAGATTGGCTCGAATACCCCCTTCATTGACTGCTCGCGCTGTCGCTTCTGGAAAGAAGTACATGTCGTTGAACAGCGTAGTGCCGCTTTGGATCAGTTCGATAACTCCCAGACGGGATGCTGCGAGCACATCAGCTTGGGTTAGCTTGTCTTCAATGGGGAATATTTCTGCAAGCCATGCTTGCAGATTGGGAGCATCATCCTTGTAGTTGCGCATGAACTGCATGGATAGGTGGGTGTGGGCATTTATCAGGGAGGGCATGGCAAGCATACCCGTAGCATCAATAATCTTGTCCGGGGTGAAGCTAGCTGGCTTTTCTCCGACAAATGAAATCGTTGTTCCTTCAATGCCTATATCGCCATACAAGACCTCGCCCTCTTGCTTCATTGGGATGATCATGGCGTGGGAAATAAGTGTTTTCATAGTGCTATACTACCATAAGGTACTTAGGCCGTCACCATATTGCGTTTAATTTTTTTAGTACTGGTCATCGCCATTGACTCTGTAAGAATAGTCAGCTTCTCAATCTTCTTATACCCTTGGAGAAGCTGGTTGACCTCCTTGATAATCTTAGCGAGGTCTTCTCTCATATCCGTTTCCTGATTTGCATAATATTCCATATTTGGATAGATGACAGCTTCGATCAGTTCCGAGTGACTGTTCCGACTTTTTTGGTATCCTCGGATGAGCACCTGATCGACCTGGGCATAGAGTTGGAACATGTCCTCTATCTCCTCGGGGTACACATTCTTGCCCCCTTCGGTGATGATGAGGTTCTTTGCCCTTCCCTTGAGGTAGAGGTAGTTCTCCTTATCCAGATACCCCAAATCTCCAGTCTTTAGATACCCATCCTCATCAAACAGCTCTTTGGTATGCTCTTCGTCATTGTAGTATCCTCTGGTAATGTTCGGTCCCTTAACCAGTATCTCACCGATACCATGGGCATCGGTGTTGCCTATCTTCATATCCACCAGGGGAAATACCATTCCTACTGATTTTATCTTGAAATGGCTTATCGGGTTAAGGGTGAGGATGGGGCTTGTCTCGGTAAGGCCGTAGCCTTGGATGAAGTCCAGCCCAAGTTGTTGGTATTGCTTGAATACTTGGGGCGAAAGCGGGCCAGCTCCACAGATGAGGATCCTATTCTGGTCCAGACCTACCTTGTTCAGTAAGAGCTTGTTGAAGGTCTTTCTGAATATGTTCGCTTTGAGGTTTTTCTTGGTAAAGCCGTTGATGGTCATCATAGTCCTTACTAGGGCGTAGGTGATAATGCCCTTCTTGCGGACCTGTTTCATCATGCCGGCGAGGATCTTGTTGTAGAGCATGGGAATTCCCATGAAGATGGTGACCTGACCTTTTGTCATATCAGCTATCATGCGTGAGACAGCTATCTCCTGTCCAAATACACATTCGGAACCATGTTTGAGCGTTTCCAATAATACTGATGTACAACAATAGGAGTGATGAAGCGGCAAAAGAGCATACAGTACATCAGTTTCATCCAAGCTGAGGAAGATCCCATCACAAGCCTGATAGACATCGCTGACTATATTGGTATGGGTAAGCTTTACACCCTTTTCATTTCCTGTGGTTCCGCTGGTAAAGAGAATTGCAGCGATATCTTCGCAGGTGCTTGCGTGGGCCTTGTGCTCTTTGCTAGCCTCTATGTTCTCAATAGAAGGGCAGAGCAGGCTTTCCCCGAGAAGGGTGGCCATACCTTTTATTGTTTTGAACCAGAGCAAATCTTGGGTAAAGGCCTCAATCACGGCCTTGTCGCCGAATACAAAGGAAGCTTCACAGAAAGAACTGAGATCTTGTACACGGCTAGTGGGCATCTGATTGTCCAAGGGCACGACAATAGCACCTGCATGCAATACAGCAAGGTAAGCTATTGCCCAGTTGGGGCTATTCTTACCGTTGATGATGACACGGTCTCCTGGAGCAACTCCTTGCTCCTGAAGGTAGGAGCTGACGCGGACGATAGCTTTCTGGACTTCTCTATAGGTAAGGGTGACCCTTTCAGGTTTGAAAGAGGTGAAGCAAGGACGGTGAGGAAATTTTTTTTCTGATAGAGAAAACATTTCTATTATAGTAGGCCACTGTCCTGAAAACAGGGTGCCGCGCATGTGATCCAGTTCTTCCCAAGAGTGTTTCATGTAAGGGTCTCCCAATAGAACTCGTATGATAGAAACATACTATATGCGCTACCACAGATAATAATGGTTATTTTTACAGAAACGGAGTTAATTGTCAATATATCGCTAACATGTTGTATAGGTAGAATTTATACTCTTAGTAGATTTCTACTATAGGGAGGAAAATAACGAATATATCTTTGCTCAAGCAAAGAGACAGGGTTTCTAGTCGTTGGGGAAGAGTTTCCTATCATCTAGTAGATACGAGACGTCCTTATAGACAACATCGGCTAAGCGTCTGAGAAGTTTTTTGTCATTACTGCCGCTCAGCACTGCAATGGTGTATCCTGCCTTGGCTTTTTTAGCCATCTTCATGTCAGTTTCCGTGTCTCCGACCATCACCACTTCGCTGCTGGAGAGGGAGAAGCGAGAACAGAAGGCTTCAAAGGCCTGGGGGTGGGGTTTCTTGTGGTATTTGCTGTCGCGGGTGCTCAAGAAATCCACCATGTGATCGAGTCCCATAAGGGAAAGAAACGTTTTTGAAGAGGATTCTGTATCGCTGGTTATGATGCCGATACGGTAGCCCCTCTCTTTGAGTTTTGTAAACAGATCTTGTTGCATGGAGAAGTCAAGGTCTTTCAGCCTTTCGCTGACAAGCATCTCGCTGTTCTTGATGTTCTGATGATAGACACGAAAAGTTTTGACCACCGGAATGCGGTAGCGAATGCAATACATAAGGTAGCGTTTAATGATGACACGTTTCTTATGGGTGAATACCAGGCCGTTTGCGAGGGTGTTGCCTTCATCATCAATTCCCATCAGTCGGAGCATTGCTTGCTGGGCTCTTTTGTGTTTTCCCTTGTTTTTTCCCATACCTTCAAACGCGGTGGTTACGGCCTCACTGAGTACCTCTGCCCATACTTGGGCATAGTCAAACAGTGTTCCATCCTTATCAAAAACAATTCCCTTGAGGTTATACTCGTTATGTGTCATGTTTGGGTATCTTAAGGGATTTCAACACCATTTGGCTAGGGGATTACAGGATGAATGATATAGGTAACAAAGTAGTTGAACGAACGCTTCAATTCAGGTCTCAGGTTGAGTCATTGCGATTTTCTACCGACTATGTTGTGTATAACCCTCTTATCTATGCGTGGGACCTCCACGAACAGTACCTTTTACGCTATGTGAACAAACAGGTAGAGACGATTTTTCTTGGTATGAATCCCGGACCTTTTGGCATGGCCCAGAACGGTGTCCCCTTTGGGGAGATCAATGCAGTTAGGGATTTTCTGCAGTTGGATGGTCAGGTGGGCAAGCCACCCTTTGAGCATCCGGCTCGTCCTGTACTGGGAATGGATATCACACGCAGCGAGGTCAGTGGAAAGAGGCTCTGGTCTCTTTTCAGCGAGCGCTTTGGCAATGCTGATTTTTGCTTCTCTTCCCTTGCTGTGATCAATTATTGCCCTCTGGTTTTTATGGACCGCGGTCCTACAGGAAAGAACATCACCCCCGATAAGCTTCCTAAGACTGAACGCATAGCCCTTGAGACTATCTGTGACAGTTATCTTGTTGACGTCGTTTCCTTGATCAGACCTACAAATTTTATCGGCGTGGGCAAGTATGCTGAGAAAAAACTGGAAAAGCTCTTTCTTCCCGAAGAGGGTAGGATCATCGATTCTATTCTCCATCCGAGCCCAGGAAATCCCCAAGCCAACAACCGGTGGGATGATAAAGTAACTGCAAAGCTGGTATCCTTAGGAATCTGGAAGTAAAGGGGTTTCTCTTCTTTTATTACATAAGTTAATTTCTGTATAAATAGTGGGTATGGTCTGACGAATATATTCTGTAAGCCAAGATTTTACGGCTAAATTATAGCTTGTAGTACAGGATATTTGAAATCATGGTAGACAATTGATTACACCTTTGCTATTGTTCTGTCATGAGTAACCTGCTTTCTCGTCATGCTTACGCAAAAGTAAATTTACATCTAGCTGTTGGTGCCCCTTTTGCAGATGGATATCACCCCATTGAGTCCATTTTTGCTTTAGTTGATCTTTCCGATCATCTTGAGATGACCTACAGTGAAAGCAAGGCTTTCTCCTTCTCCGTCACCGGCCTGGAAGCCTACTGCAGCAAGGGCAGCGATACCCTGACCAAAGCGGCCCTTCTCTGGTACGAGAAGACTCATTATCCCCTATCAGTACAAGTCCATTGTGAAAAGCGCATCCCTGTCAAAGCGGGTCTTGGCGGTGGTTCCAGCGACGCTGCCTCTTTGCTGTTGCTGTTGCAACAGGCCGCAGGTAAGGATGCCCTGTCTTATGAAGAACTTGAAGAAGTGGCTTTGCATGTTGGCAGTGATGTTCCTTTTTTCCTATCGGGCTTTTCTTGTGCTTTAGTTGAGGGAAGGGGAGAGAAGATCCGGGAGCTCACCCTTGAGCCTAAGCATATCGTTCTTGCCCAGCCTAGAGGGTACTCTGTTTCTACCAAGGAAGCGTATGCTCGCCTTGATGATCTGCTGGCTAGAGATGAGCTCTCTGCGAGAATCCCCTTGCAGAAGGTCCTCTCCACGTTACAAAAAAAGACTTCTGACTGGAAAGGTATTTTTTTTAATGATTTTGATACATGTACTAGCTATCCTGAATTTTATACTACAACAACTCTTTTTGCCAACAAGTATGTTGGATTTGGTAGTTTGTCAGGAAGTGGTTCTCTCTGGTATTTTATAAGCGAGAATGAAGAAAGTGTGCTAGAATTGTGTGAGGATCTTCACAACAGATTTACTGATAGTGTGCAGCTTTGGTGCACTAAGCTGATATAGGGTTTTGGTTCAAGAATCATGATTTGGAGGTTTTTGTGGACATATCAGAAGTGCGTATTCGAAAAGTAACTCAGGCAGGTAAGCTCAAGGCTTATGTGACCGTGACGTTCGACAATCAGTTTGTCGTACATAATATCAAGGTTATTGAAGGTCGTGAAGGAGACTTTATTGCCATGCCTAGCCGGCAGCTTGCAAGTGGTGAGTTCAAGGATGTTGCTCACCCTATTTGCAGTGAATTCCGCGAACACCTCCAAAAAATTGTTATGGAAGCGTATGTTTCTGATGTTGGAGATGATACAAAACCAACCTCGGAAGAATAACCGCTGGACAAAGGATTATATTTCGGATAATGTCATATCCGTCCTTGGGAAGTCGCCAAGCGGTTAAGGCTCTGGTTTTTGGTGCCGGCATACGGGGGTTCGAATCCCTCCTTCCCAGTTTTTTCATTGAGCAATCCCTTTTATAGCGGGTTGCTTTTTTTTGCCCGCTCTTTTGAAGGTAAAGCTCTTGTAGCCTTTACTGAGAATCGGGTAGTATTGTATTTCGTCGGGTGTCTTGGATACCCCTATGTTATGGTAATTGGTGCCGAAATGGCAGCCAATGAGAGTACAAGGAGAATTGTATGTCTGATAAGAGAACTCTTTCCGCTGAAAGAAGGACAACCGATTTCGGTTCCGCTGGCGCACGCCGAGTGCTGCGCAACAAACGTATCCCTGCTGTAATCTACGGCAAAAAGAAGAATCCGATACACATTACCCTTGATTCAAGGGAATTCCACAATAAGATTCGCTTTTTCTCTGAGACTGCACTGCTCAAGATTGTCGTTGGTAAGACAAAATACGAATGTCTGATGAAAACCTATCAGGAAAACCTGATGCGCGGTGAGATCAAGCACGTGGACTTCTATGAAGTAACCCGCGGACAGGTTCTTCGCGCCATGGTCAACATTCACCTTACCGGTAGCCCAATCGGAACTCGTACTGGTGGAGTGCTTGAGCAGGTTCTGTATGAAGTTGAAATTGAGTGTTTGCCTTCCGATCTTCCCGATGCAGTTACTGCAGACGTCTCCCACTTGGACTTGAACGAAGTTCTTCACCTCAGCGAGGTTGTTTTCCCTGATAAGGTAAAAGTTCTTGAAGAACTTAACCGCACCGTCGCATCCGTGAAGGCTATCAAGGAAGAAGTTGTCGAAGACGAAGAAGATGAAGTTGAAGTTGAAGTTATCGACGAAGTGTCTGGTTCAGGCGAGGATGACAAGGAAAAGAAATGAAGCTGATTCTTGGACTGGGCAATCCAGGTACCAAGTACGAACAGTCTCGGCATAACGTAGGTTTTGCTGTG
>CAXYZP010000016.1:0-14461 GCA_964293175.1 uncultured Sphaerochaeta sp. | reverse complement strand
CTGACTACGCACTCACTGTAGTCCCAGGCTCAGGAATTTTCTGTGATGGTACGCTATTGCCTCTGGATGCAGCCTTTGGGGTTACCCATGGCTTTGGAGGTGAGGATGGAAACCTGCAGGGACTGTGCATGCTGGCAAACCTCCCCTTGTGTGGATGCGATACCCTAAGCAGTGCCATAGGCATGCATAAGGACATCGCTTCCAAGCTATTCGTCTTGGAAGGTATTCCTACGGTACCTTCCCAGGTAGTGAATAGCCAAGATATTCAGTGGTTGGAAGGAAGAGCAGACACCCCTCCTTCCTGGCTCTCTTTGCATAGGGACTCTACCCCTACAGAGACAAATCGATGGACAGAAGCCTGCATGATTCTCAAGCAACACCTAGGCGCTTCCCTTTTCATCAAGCCTGAAGACAGCGGCTCTTCGCTGGGGGTAACGGCGCTGCGCAATGCAGATGGGCCATCCTTCAAGCAAGCTATCATGGAAGCTAAAAGACACAGCTCTTCGGTGTTGATTCAATCTCTCATTGAGCCTATGGATGAACTTGAATGCGCTCTGCTTGAAACAGCAGAGGGTTCTCTCATTGCAGCAGGTCCTGCCTTGGTGGTGGATCCCGGCAAGAAGAGCAACCATTTTCTCAGCTATGCATACAAGTATTCCCGAGTCGACAGTGCGTATCTGCAACTGCCTTCTTCCTATTCCGAATCTATTGAGGATCAGATTCGTCTGTTTGCCAAACAAGCTTTCACAGCTATTGGGGCCGAGGGGTATGCCCGCGTTGATTTCTTTGTATCGGGGGAGAAAATCTACTTAAACGAGATCAACACATCCCCGGGGATGACCGCTAAGAGCCACTTCCCTCTGCTTATGCAGCATGCTGGCTATTCGTTGGAGCAGGTAGTACAAACCCTCATCGATCATGCTTTACAACGAAAAAGGGAAGAAAATCTACGCTCCTACAGACCACCGGAGGTTTGAGGGTGGAACAGATAATCTTTCATGTGGACATGGATGCCTTCTATGCCGCTATCGAACAGCATGACAACCCCTCCCTGGCAGGCAAGGCACTTGTCATAGGAGGCTTGGGCCCAAGAAGTGTAGTGGCGACAGCTTCCTACGAAGCTCGCAAGTTCGGCCTCCACTCTGCCATGCCGATGAGCCGGGCTTTGCAACTCTGCCCTTCTGTCATCGTGATAAAACCCAACATGCACCGCTATAGCCAGGTCAGCAAGACGGTCATGGAGACCCTACGTTCATTCTCTCCCTCTGTCCAACAACTCTCCATCGACGAGGCATTTCTTGACATGACAGGGACAAGGCGCATCTATGGGCTCCCTAGAGAAGCCGCCATCCTGCTTAAAGCTAAGGTGCTAGAGGAGACTGGCCTGAACATCTCCGTTGGCATCGGCCCTTCACACTTCATTGCAAAGATGGCAAGTGACTATGACAAGCCCGATGGGCTTTGCAGGGTCTCCCCAGGACGGGAAGAGGACTTCATCGATGCAGTAGGGCTGAAAAAGTTGTGGGGAGTGGGAAAAGTCACCCAGACCCTGTTGGCTAGAAAGCATATAACAACCACAGCTGAGTTACGTCAGTACTCCCTAGTCTCGCTTAAGTCCATATTTGGCAACTCAATGGGCAGCTTCCTGTACCATGCGTGTAGGGGTATCGATCCGGGAATATTCACAGCCCAGGCGAAAAGCCACTCCATCTCCACCGAGACAACGTTCCCCGAGGATGTGCACACCTCTCTGGTATTGGAACAGAATCTCTTGCAGATGAGCCATGAGGTGATGTTTCGTGCCCTGGATGAAAAACAGATCGGACGAACTATCGGCATCAAGGTGAGGGAGCCGGACTTTACTACCTATAGCGCTCAGATAACTCCGAAGGCGAACATCTACAGCGCAGAGCAAATATACTCCTATGCAAAGCAGCTGCTCTACCAGAAGTGGCATGAGGGGATGCCTGTCAGACTTATCGGGGTTGGACTCTACCAGCTCTATGAAGGGGACAAGCCCATGCAGGAGGAACTGTTTGAAGATCCCTTCCAAAAAAAGAGGGAGCTGGAGAAGGTTATCCTCAAGATGCAGAAGAAAGGGCAACAGGTCTTCAAGGCGACCAATCTGGAAGAGGAGAAAGAGTGACTTGCAGTTCTCCTACAAGTTCTTCTCCTTATGCAGCAGCGTCAGACGCAATACACTGAGCATCATCCCTATCACCAAGAGAGCCTGCAGGACAGGAAGCCAAACGAGCCCCACCGTTACGGCTAAGGCTCCCACTATAGGGGGCATAACCATATTGCCTACATAGGCTGTGGCCATCTGCATCCCTATGATGGCCTGACTCGAGCCCACACCAAAACGTCTGGGGGTCTCGTGGATCATGCTGGGGAATATGGGAGCACTTCCCAAACCTAAGAGTACCAAGGCAAAGCCTGCCACATTGGCGTTGGGAGAGAGGAAGAGAAGCAAGCTTACCAAGCAGAGGGCCAAGCCTCCGAACGTCATCTGATTGTTGGAGACACGGAAGGTAATAAACCCGCTGAGGACCCTTCCCACGGTGATACCCATATAGTAGAGGCCTCCCCATAGGGCGGCTTTGGTTGGGTCGAGGCCCTTTACCTGTACCAAATAGGTCGTTGCCCAGAGCCCTGTTGCTATCTCAAGCGAACAATACAGGAAAAAAGTAAGCAGGGCAAAAGGAACCCCTTTGATCTTCAATGCGGCCCTGTTGCTCTGAACTTCCTCGCCCACCTGCTTTACATCGTGGTCTTTCCATTGGCGCAAAGAGAAAGCAAGAATAAGAACCAGGAGAATCTGCAGGCCCCCGATAGATCGGTAGCCTCCCTTATAGCTGAAGCCCAAGGTGAGGGCCAGAGCGACAATGGCGGGACCCAGACTTGCGCCCACTCCCCAAAAGCTATGCAACCAACTCATGTGCCTCGCCTTGTAGTGCAGGGCAACATAGTTGTTCAGAGCTGTATCGACAGAACCTGCCCCCAAGCCCAAAGGAAGGGCGAAGATGAGCAACAGGAAAATATTATGGGAAAAAGAAAATCCCAATAGGGCGACCGCTGTCATCAAAACACTGATAAGCGTCACCTTCCCGGTGCCGAACCTTGCGATGACCTTGGTGCTGAACAGGGCGGATATTACGGTTCCCATGCTGGTGGTCGCCGCTATGACGCCGGCACTCCAAAGCGGGAGACCCAGTTCGATGTGCATGACAGGCCAGGCACTGCCAAGCACTGCATCGGGGAGACCCAAACTGATAAAAGAAACATAGATTAATATCAAAAGTGCCATATTACCGTCCTGTCGAGAGGAAATAGATGGTTACGACTACAGCCAGTGCAATCCTGTAGAATCCAAAAATCGAAAAGTCATGCTTACGTACATAGGCTACCAGAGCCTTGATACAAACCAACGAGACCAAAAAGGAAGCGGCAAATGCCACCCCTATGAGGAGGTATTCGTCTTTAGTGTAGGAAAAGCCAAGCTTCATCAGTTTCAACAACGAAGCCCCTGCCATGACAGGGATAGCCATAAAGAAGGAGAACTGGGCGGCTATGCCCCTTTCAATGCCAAAAAATATCCCCCCTAGGATGGTGGAGCCGGAGCGGCTGGTACCCGGTACCAGGGCAAGCATCTGAAAGGCTCCCATAGCAGCTGCATCCTTAAAAGAGATGGCTTCCAAGCTTGTTATCCTTGGTGCTTTGGAACCCCTTCCCTTCTTTTCCAATACCACATATACCACCCCGTACACAGCAAGAGCCACGACTATCACTTGCCACTTATAGAGGTAGGTATCCATCAGGTCGTCAAGCAGCACACCGGCAATACCTGCAGGGATGGTGGCTACCATCACCTTAGCCCAGAGGATCCAGGTATGTTTCTTTTCAGTTGTGTCTTTTTTTGGGGAGAAGGGATTGAGAAGGGAGAAGTAGAGGATGATGACAGCTAGGATGGAGGCGAGCTGTATGATTACCATGAACAGCTCTTTTCCCTTGGGGCTCATTGCCAGATGGAGCAATTCATCAAGCAGGAGAAGGTGACCCGTTGAGCTTATGGGAAGCCACTCTGTAATTCCTTGCACAATACCCAGCAACAATGCCTTCAATACCTCGAGCATAGGCTCCTCCTCAACACTTTCGCCAGTCTAGAACATAATCAAGGGCAGTTCAAGCTTGTGCAATTCTCCTTGTTCATTTTGGCAGGCATAGGTTGTGATACCTTGTACGGATTTGTCTTAAGTGGTAGATTTGCATGCATAAGGAAGTGCACATGTCCCTACATATTGTCTTGTTTGAACCTGAAATACCACAAAATACCGGCAATATAGCCCGTACCTGTGCTGCTATAGGTGCTACATTGCATCTTGTGCACCCTTTGGGTTACTCCTTGGATGAGAAACACCTCAAGCGTGCAGGGCTGGATTACTGGCACCTGCTGACCTTGGTCGAACACAAAAGTGTTGATGCCTTTATGCAAGAGCACAACGACGATAACCTGGTTTTCTTTACCACCAAAGCCCACCAGCTTTACAGTGAGCTCGCGTACCCTGGTGATGACATCTACCTTATCTTCGGCAAGGAAAGCCGTGGCATAAGCGAACACATCCTCATCGGACATGAATCTAGGTGTGTACGCATCCCTATGCTCAAGGAGGCCAGGAGCCTCAACCTCTCCAATACAGTGGCCATAGCCGCATATGAATATATGAGACAGCAAGACTTTCCGTCCCTCTTGCAAGAGGGGACCTTACACAGACTCACCTGGGGAGAAGCAACATGAAAAAGATAGGAATCATTGGAGCGGGAAATATGGGAGGTGCAATTGCACAGGCCCTCAGCTCAGAAAAAGATTGGCAGGTCAGCATCTTTGATCTGGATAAAGCCAAGCTTAACAGCCTGGTTGGTTGCACCATAGCCAAATCTATGGAAGAGCTAGTACAAGGCGAAGACCTCCTGCTTCTTGCAGTAAAGCCCCAAGTGCTTCCCTCTCTCTACCCTCTCCTGCGTAAAGCGGGATCAAGGCAAAAGAGGTGGATCAGTATTGCAGCTGGGGTGAGCCTGGAAACCCTGACAGAGAACTTGGGAACAGAAGAGGTCGTGCGCTACATGCCAAACCTTGCCGCCCAAGTAGGACAATCGGTGACAGCAGTGACCCCCAGCCTCAAGGCTTCAGCCTCTTTGCAGGAGACATCCCTAGTCATAGCAGAGCTTTTCGGCTCGGCCTTTCTCCTTCCGGAGGATCAGATAGCGGCCTTCACCGGCATCAGCGGATCGGCTATCGCCTATGTGCTGCAGTTCTTCCATGCCCTTGCCATGGGAGGGGTCGCCGAAGGCCTTTCCTATCCCCAGAGCCTGGCCATTGCGCGCGACACCTGCTTAAGTGCAGCTGCCTTGCAGAAACGAGAGAACGCCAATCCTGTGGCACTTGCCACCATGGTCTGCTCAGCTGGGGGAACCACAATTGAAGGGATGCAGGCCTTAGCCAAAGGAAGCTTCGATGCTACCGTAATGGCGGCAGTATCAGCTTCGAGTGCCAAATTCCGCCTCCTAGAGGAAAAGGCCAAACAGAAAGGATTATGAACCTAGTACTTTACAATACAATACCTAATGAGGAAGTATCATGATTGACTTGAAAGAACTGAAAGAGAGACGAGACGAGATTGCACAGAACATTAGCAACCGTTATATGAGTGTAGACATCGATGAGATCATCGTATTGCAGGAAAAGCGCTCCGCCATGCTGCAAGAGAGTGAAGCCTTTCGGGCAAAACGTAATGAAAATGCCCAGAAGATGAAAGCCAAGCTCGACAAGGGGACTCGCGACTCCTATATTGCCGAAGGCAAGGAGATCAAGGAGACTATAGCCAAGCTGGAAGCTGAGCTTGAGGTAATCGAAACTGCTTTCCAAGCAAAGGCGAGAACCATCCCCAACTATGCCCATAAGGATGCTCCCATCGGCAAAGAGGACAAGGACAGCACAACCGTTAAACTTGTAGGAAAAGTCCCTTCCTTTTCTTTCAAGCCCAAGGATCATGTCCAACTCGGAGAGAGCTTGGACCTCATTGACTTTGATACAGCAACCAGGGTATCAGGCCCCAAGTTCTACTACCTAAAAAACCAGGCTGTAATCCTACAGATGGCCATGGAGCGCTATGCTCTTGACATAGTGATGAAACGGGGCTTCACCCCCTTCATCACTCCAGACATTGCCAAGGAAGAGATTCTCAAGGGCATCGGCTTCAATCCCCGAGGAGAGGAGAGCAACATCTATTCCCTTGAGGGAACCGATACCTGCCTTGTCGGAACCGCAGAGATAACCCTAGGCGGCTACTATGCAAACCAGATACTCGACAAGAAGAAGTTGCCCATTATGATGAGCGGGCTCTCCCACTGTTTCCGCCGTGAAGCCGGAGGGGCAGGCCAGTACTCCAAGGGACTCTACCGTGTGCACCAGTTCTCCAAGCTGGAGATGTTCATCTACTGCCTTCCTGAAGAGAGCGAACACTATCATAGTGTCATCTTGGATATTGAAGAGGAAATATTTACCGGTCTGGGTCTCGCATACCGTGTGGTAGACACTGCCACAGGCGACCTTGGTGCCCCTGCATACCGCAAGTATGATATCGAGGCTTGGATGCCTGGCCGTGGTGAAGAGGGTGAGTATGGTGAGGTAACATCCACCAGCAACTGTACCGATTACCAGGCGCGGGCTTTGGGCATCCGCTATCGTGACGACGAAGGTGCCACCCAGTTTGTCCACATGCTCAACGGAACTGCCATCGCCCTCAGCCGGGCCATGGTAGCCTTGTTGGAGAACTTCCAGAATGAGGACGGATCGGTCTCGATCCCCCCTTCATTGGTCCCCTACACCGGTTTCGACAGCATACCAGCACTGAAATAAGGAAAAGGACACGTAATGCATACAAGCGCACTCACTACAGATTTTTATGAGCTGACTATGATGCAGGGCTACTTCAGCGAGAAGCATAACCCTGAAGTTGTCTTTGAGATGTTCTACCGTACCAACCCTTTCGAGGGTGGGTACGTAGTATTTGCCGGGCTCAATGATTTCTTGGACAAGCTAGAAGGCCTCTCCTTCAGCGAAGAGGACATTACATACCTAGCAAGCCTCAATATCTTTACCTCTGATTTCTTGGAGTACCTTAGCTCTTTCTCCTTCTCAGGCGACATCTATGCGATGACCGAAGGGACCGTTGTATTTCCTGGCGAACCTTTGGTGAGGGTGCATACCAACCTCATTGAGGCTCAGCTCATCGAAAGCCTGATGCTCAACAACCTGAACTTCCAGAGCCTGATAGCTACCAAGGCTTCCCGGGTCTCCCTTGCTGCTAGACGGGGTCTGCTCATGGAGTTCGGCCTCAGACGTGCCCAAGGCCAGGACGGGGCTCTGACCGCTTCCCGGGCAGCCTTCATAGGAGGCTCTCAGGTCACCAGCAATACCCTTGCAGGCAAGACATACGGCATTCCGGTTGCAGGGACCATGGCACACTCATGGGTCATGAGCTTCCCCACGGAACTGGAGTCATTCAGAATTTTCGCCAAGTACTACCCTGACCACCCCACCCTGCTTATCGATACCTACGATACCCTAGGATCGGGCATAGAGAATGCAATCATCGTCGGTCTCGAGCAGAAGAAGATTGGTAAAAGCATTGGCGTAAGGATTGATAGCGGAGACCTCTCCTACCTCCCTCGTGTGGTGCGTAAGAGATTTGATGATGCAGGACTTACCGATGCGACCATTTCTGTTTCAAGCGATCTGAACGAAGAGATCGTGCAGACCCTCATCCATGATGAGGTGCCCATCGACAGCTGGGGCATCGGTACTCATCTGGTAACCGGTGGCAAGCAGTCAGCACTCAACGGCGTCTACAAGCTTGCTGCAAAGCAGAACTCTGACGGGCATATGATTCCCACCATGAAGATATCCAACACCTACGAAAAAACCACCAATCCCGGCATAAAGCAGGTCTGGCGGTTCTATGACCATGAAGGAGGAGCTTTGGCTGATCTGATAGCCCTTGAAAAAGAGCAGATAACCACAGGTAAGGGCTATACCTTCTTCCATCCTTTCTCAGAGGTTGATTTCTTTGAGATGCTTCCCGATCGCTACGCGACGTGCGTTCCTCTGCTGACTAAGAAAGTAGAGGGGGGCAAACGTATCGGAGAAAAGCCTAATCTACAGGAAATACAGAAATTCTCCTTGGAAAACATCAAAGAGTTTCACAAGACGTACCTGCGCCTGATCAATCCGCATATCTACAAGGTGAGTCTCTCTTCAAAACTCAAGAAGATGAAGATGGACCTGCTTGTAGCGCAGAGAAGAAAGGTAAAGGAAGACTCTTCCCTCTAGATTCTTTCCACACGGTATCGGAGCACTGTCTTAAGGTGCTCCGGTTCTGTCTTATTGGGGTTGGAGAGATATATTTCTCGGTGCGTAGCATCGAGTCTCTGCACCTTGCTCTCTAGGCAGAACCGCTCCATCTTTTCAAAGGAACGGTTTGCTCCCTCATATGGACCAATATGCATCATGGTGACACACAACCCATCTTCAATGCGGTCGAAATGGGCATCCTTCACAGATATACCCTCGATAAAGCTACACCGTTCAGCTACTTGCTTGAATATCTCCTCAGTGATGAAGGGGGGTTGTGCTATCATGCTTGCCCAACGCCAAGAGTCACGATTCTCCATCTCCACTGCACTCCAGAGCCCTTCCAAGGGGGAAACCACAAAGCTTTGGTACCAAGGCTCATCCTTGAATCCCATTTTCAGCATATGGCTCAACTCATATAAAAGCTTGACTGCCTCATCATAAGCCTCATCAAGTGGAGAGCCTCTGCCCTCCACAATAAAATACGGGCAAGGAGGGGCTGTGACCAACGAAGGTACTGACTTAGGGGAATAGAGGGCCTTGCTAAGCTTTTTACGATCATAGTTTTCCATAGACAACTCCTACACACATGAGAGTACAGCCTTGGCTATTGCGTTGGCAACCTGTTGTCTCCAAGCTGGTGAAAGAATATTTCTCGCCTCATCCTCATTGGACAAGAAACCCAACTCAAGCAGAACCGAGGGAACCCTGCTTGCATTGAGCACATACAGGTCCCTCTCCTTTATCCCCCTGTTACGGCTGGTGAGCATCTTTTGGGACAATATGTCCTCAAACGTTTTTGCAACAAACAAATTCCGTTGGTTAAGCAACCTGTTTAGCTCCAAAGAGGTAAAAGGTGCAAACATGGGGATATTTCCAATCGGGGTATGTTCGTCAAGGAAGGTGATCCGTTTTTCCTGACGTTTGGTCAGTATCTCAAAGCCAGTCGCTTCACGGGCATGGGCACTGTTGATGTGGATGGAAACAAACAGGAGACTGCTCTGAGGAGCAAGTTCTGTTGTATAGGCAATTCTCGAACGTTCAGCAAGGGAGATATAGGTGTCATCATTACGAGTCATGACTAATTTCAGCTCCGGTTTTTCCAAGACCAGCAAGGCATATACGCGTTTGGTTATGTCTAGGACCAGGTCACTCTCATTGACCGTTCCACCGGTAAAGCTGTAGGAGGCACTTGCCCCTGGGTCCTTACCCCCATGACCGGCATCGAGGATGACCGTTGATATAGGATAGGAAAAGGGGTCTTTCGCTGCACTCACAGGAAAAAGTGTGAGGACAAGCAGAATACAGATCACGGGAAACACGCCTTTGTTCATGACCTCTCCTCAGAAGGAAATTCCCAATGTTCCAACAGTTGCAAAAAATCACTTTTCTGGAGCCAGAGCAGCCGTTTTTTCACTTCATCAGAAAGGGCATCCTTGTCGACAAACCCCTTATACTTTCGAATAAGATTCTTGCCTTTTATCTGCTGGATGGAAAGGGCCTTGGTATAGCAACGCTTGAAGCCTTCGCTTTCACTACGGTCCTCAATGACGGATTGGCGGTCGGTGAACTGCATCAGGAGGTGGCTTGTAGCTTTCACGGTATGGCCCAACAGGTAACACCGTATCCCCCAGTCGAGCAGTTGAAAGTACTCACTGTGAATCTTTTCATCGAACCCGCGCAACCGTTGAAAGAGAGCTCGGTCATACATACCAAGGGCCATAACCGTATAGAGAGTATTCTCCCCTCCAGGGGCATCGATGGTTGGAAAATGGGAACGGGGGTCAAGCATTCGTCCCTCTAAGTGAGGCGAACGCAGGGTGGGCACGATTTCCTTGTCCATATTGGCTATCAGGGAGGCAAGGGCTGCAGGAGCCTCTTTCTCCCTCATGAGGGAGAAAAGTGCAACACCATCAAAACGAACAAGAACCATATCACTTCGCACTATGAGAAAATAGCTGGTCTGGCACTCATTGGCCACCGCATTTACTTTCTCACCTGTTAGCGATGAGGATGGAAATACAAGGAACGTAACATCCTTGTATGCCTCCTGCATTGCCGTTATGTCGAGCCTCCCTTCCTGAGTGACCACATGCAGGGCATAGTTCATATTCTCCACATACCAGCTAAGATTTTCACAGAGCTGTTCGGGTGTGCCGATATCGAGGATACCGATAGCAAGCTGTTCGGTGCTGTGCAACTGGTTTATCCGCGATCCAAGATCGAGACGTCTTCTGTAGATTCTATAGTTACTGGTCATCGCCAAGCAGCACCAAATCCTCCGGACGGAACAGTACGTCCTTATATCCACCACCTAGCAAGCAGAGGATGTCGCGGCTCTCATGGCCGGCGATCGTTGCAATCTCGGTGCTGTTGAAATAGGGTGCGGCTTTGGCAAAGACCTTCCCGTCTGTAGTGCAGACCTCAACGACATCTCCAGCTTCAAAGCCCCCCTCAACGCGCACTACCCCTTTGGGCAGAAGGCTTTTGTGGGAAAGCAGGGCTTTCTTTGCCCCTTCGTCGACTACAATGGTTCCGAGGTGGGAGTTGTTGAGAAGCCAACGCTCACGCTGGCTCATCCTTTTTCTGGGATGGATGAAGGTGCCCAACTCTTCGCCTTCCATCAGACGTACCAGAATATTTGGCTCATAACCGCTGGCTATGATCGAGCCACAGCCTCCAACTGCCGCAATCTTCGCTGCAAGCAACTTGGTCTTCATCCCACCGGTAGAGAAAAGGCTACCTGCCCCGCCTGCACAGGCGAGGATCTCATTATCAAGGACCTCAATATCCTTGATCAGAACCGCAGCAGGATCTTTCTTGGGGTCAGAAGTGTACAACCCGTCGATATCAGTTAGGATGATCAGGAGGTCAGCATCGATCTTGCTGGCGACCATCGCACTCATGCGGTCATTATCCCCAAAGGCAGAGCCGATCTCAGCTGTGCTTACGGTATCATTCTCATTGAAGATGGGAATGACTCCGAGGTCCAACAGGGTAAAGGAGCTGTTTCTCAAATTTACATAGGTGTGACGATTATTCATTTCTTTGCGGGTAAGTAGAATCTGTGAACAGACCACCCCGTGTTTCTTAAAAGCCCTCCGGTAGCTGCTCATCAACAAGGGCTGACCGACGGAGGCACAAGCTTGCCGCATCGCAACCTGTTTGACAGCCCCAGTGAGCTTGAGCTCCTTAGCCCCCATCCCGATGGCCCCTGAGGTTACCAACAAGACTTGCAGACCATGTTGCTGCATCTTCACAAGCTGTTCGGCAATACGGTCTATGCACCCTTCGTCAATACCATCTTTGGTGGAAAGGAGGTTCGTACCCACTTTCACCACTACCCTGTGTATACCAGAGAGATCTCGTTTCATACCGACGCCCCTCCTATAAGGCTAGAACCTTCGCAAGTCATTTCTGCATGCAGAAACGGCTTGGCCTTAGGACCACTATAGGTAGAGACTGTCTGACCTTTTCCACTGAGCAGCCATTTGCTGCTCATAAGACCCGATAGGCCCACTGGCCCTCGGGCATGTATCTTTGCTGTGCTGATACCCACCTCAGCTCCAAGGCCGAATCGGAACCCATCGGCAAACCGGGTGGAACAGTTAGCAAAAACATCAGCTGAATCAACATCACGCATAAAGGCTCTGATAGTGCTCTTATCCTCACTGATGATTGCATCTGTATGGTGCGAACCGTACTGCCCTATATGCTCCAATGCCTGATTGAGGTCTTCTACAACTCTGATGTTCAGTTCGAGAGCGAGGTACTCCAGAGAGTAGTCACCCTCCCTGTAAGGGGTACAGGGGATAAGGGAAGAGGTCTCTTCATCACCATGGATGATGACGCCCTTCTCTTGCAACCCCACAGATACAAGGGGGACAAACTGTTTTGCTATACTTTTGTGCACCAAGAGTGTCTCGATGGCATTGCAGGCAGCAGGATACTGTATTTTTGAATCTATAGCACAAGCTACACCCTTATCCAGATCTGCGCTTTCATCAACATACATATGGCAGATACCATCGGCATGCCCGAGCACCGCTATATGGGTGTTGTCCATGACGTAGCGGACAAAGGCATTCGAGCCTCGTGGGATCAGAAGGTCGATGGCATCATCCATCTTCAGCATGGAGCTTACATCGCTATGGCTTTCCAAAAGGGTAAGCCAGTCTTGGCCAAGATTTGAATTAAGAGAACTTTTCTTGATGGAGGCAACCAGGGCTGTATTGGTCCTAAAGGCTTCCTTGCCCCCTTTGAGGATGATGCCGTTGCCACTTTTCAGACAGAGAGAGACTATCTGCACAAGGGCATCGGGCCGCGCCTCAAAAATCATACCGATGACTCCGATGGGAAAGCTGACCCGTTCAAGCAACAGGTCCTCATCAAGCAGCCTTCGCTCCAGCACCTCTCCGATAGGGTCTTCAAGCTTTGCAACTTGGGTAAGGCCCAGTTGTACTGAAGCGAGTTTTTCTTCGTCAAATACAAGCCGCTTTATCAAAGCATCGCCCAAGTGCTCGGTCTTGGCCTGCTCTAGATCTTCCTGATTTGCTTTGCTGATACGGGCCCAATCTCGGCTTAGCCCTTCTGAGATAGAGCGCAACAGGGCGTTACGTAGTGTTTCGCTACTGCCGGAAAGCTTGGTAGCACTTATTTTCAGCCTCTGAATATCGTCTTGAATGCGTTTGCCATCCATTTGGTAACCTCTTTATGTAGTATGCATACAGTAAACTGAATATAGGAAGGTATCAAGAAGAAAACAGGATGGTCGATTTGGAAACAAGAGGATTATCCAAGAAAAACTTGAAAGTGTATTTTTAGAAAGAGGCCTTACAAAAGAGAAGGTCCAAGCAGCTTAGTCGTACAAGAGCCCATAGTATATTAGATTTTTCAAGGGCAGTTGTTCTAACGATTCAATCGATGTGCAACGATACGTGACACATCGCCCTATTTTGCAACGATACATGCAACGATAGCTCTATCGTTGCACTACTGGTGAAATAATGCTATGCTGTACATGTCAGTTATAAGGAAAAACAGAGTATGTTTGAAAGAGAAAAATTCAATCTAGAGTTTAAAGAGAAGATTTCAAGGTCATTTCTCAAAACTGTAAGCGCATTTGCCAATTACCATGATGGAAAAATACTCTTTGGCGTCAATGATAATGGTGAGGTTGTAGGGATACAAGGTTCCGATACCATGTACTTGCAAATAGAACATATAATTAATGACTCTATAGATCCTGTACCTTCTTATACACTGGAATCAAAGGTTTTACAGGATAAGGAAATCATAGTTCTAACCGTGAGCAAAGAGAACAATACCCCCTATTATTATCATGGGAAGGCATATAGAAGATCCAATACATCAACGTTGGAAGTCGATCGATTAGAGTTGCATAGACTGATTTTGGAAGGAATGAATATACAATATGAAAGTTTACAATCATCCATACAAGATTTAAATTTTACCATTCTGGAAAAAGATCTCAAAAGTAAGGTGGGCATAGACGCTATGACCATAGATGTATTGAGGACCTTACTCCTCTATGACAAAAAGGGGTATTTCAATATTGCAGGAAAACTATTAGCAGATACCAATGATTGTGAGCATTGTGGTATCGATATAGTAAAATTTGGAAAAGACATTAACCAAATACTATACAGAACAACACTCCATAAAACTTCTATACTGAGACTGTATTATGAAGCAATTGAAGTGTTTGAAAGATATTATACATATGAAGAAATCGACGGGTTTGTCCGTATAAAAAAAGAGTTGCTTCCTAAGGAAGCTTTTAGGGAATCACTAGCAAATGCACTAGTACACAGAGCGTGGGATATTGATGCACATATAAAAATTTCCATGTATGAAGATAGCATAGTGATTGACTCCCCTGGGGGTTTACCCTCAAGTATAACAAAAGCAGAGTATCTACGTGGCAATGTATCATTAGCAAGAAACCCTATTATCGCTGGCGTATTTTTTAGATTACAGATAATAGAACAGTTTGGTACTGGTATACCAAGAATAATTCATGCATACAAG
>CAXYZP010000015.1:0-14539 GCA_964293175.1 uncultured Sphaerochaeta sp. | reverse complement strand
TATGATGGTTACCAGATCACTCTCTGTCTTGAGGGCAAGCTCTTCGGAAAGCTCACGTTTCTCGTCCTTGAATGCTTGGAACTTAACCTTTACCAGCTCATGGCTGGCAAGGGCTTCGTCAAGGGCTTTGATGATCCGCTCATCGAGACCACCCTTTCCAACCATTACCACTGGTTTTAGTTCCTGGGCCTTAGCCTTCAGGAAACTACGTACACTACTATTCATATCCCCACTATACCTATTCATAGCATGGCTGTGCAACTACGAAGCACCAAAATTCAGTAAGTTCTTAGGATGTAACAAGAGCCTCTTCTCTGCTCGGTTGGAACAGAAGAGAGGCCCTTGTCTGTATAGTATGAAATCTGTAGGCGAACTACTATTTGTCCCTATACTTTTGCTCAACTATAAAACGCTTGATCTTCTTGGTGCTGGTCATTTCAAGAGGCTCATCAACAACAGTGGTGCGGGTGATCTTCTTGTAAGCCTGCAGCTCCTTGTTTACCTCTCGTACGATAGCTTCGATACGCTTCTCTATGGCTGCTTTTGCCTCCTTGCCATGTTCTTTTTCCATAGCAGAGGTAAACTTTTCAGCAGGATAGACAAGTGCTCGGATCCCTTCACTCTGATTTCTCATATCGGTGATATAGCCACAGACACAGATGGTCTCGATCTCATCATATAGCTGGAAGTGATCCTCGATTTCCTCAGGGAATACGTTCTTGCCACCATCGGTGACAATGATGTTTCTTGCCCTACCTGTAAGATAGAGATAGCCCTTAGCATCCTGGTGACCCATATCCCCTGTATTGAGCCAACCATCCTGCAATACCTCGGCAGTAGCTTCGGGGTTGTTGTAGTACCCCTGCATGACCATAGGTCCCTTGATATGGATAATACCATTGCCATTCACATCAGGATCTACAATCTTCACTTGGGTATTGGCAACCACCTTACCAACAGAGGTCTCAATATACGCATCTATGGGATTGAGGTGTGTGATGGGGCTGGTCTCGGTAAGCCCATAGCCCTGCACAAAGTCAATGCCAAGTTCGTTGAACATCTTAAACGTGGAAGCCGGAAGCGGACCACCACCTGAAATACAGATGCGGTTATTCTCCAGGGAAAGCTTCTTCAAGAGGAAACCAAACATCTTCTTACCGATGTTTACACCGAACACCTTCTTTATCAGACCAGAGAATCTCATCATGCCACGGATCAGGCCGTAGGCTATGATGCCCTTCTCACGCACTCCGCTCATAAGGCCCGCTATCATCTTGTTGAACAGCATCGGGACAGCGAGGAACATCGTTACTTCCCCATCCTTGAGTTCCTTGAGCACTTGGCTTATCACGAGCTTCTTGCCAAATACAATGGAAGCACCTGTGCTGATGGCCTCGATAAAGACAGCCATCATGGTATAGGCATGGTGTATGGGCAGGATAGCGTAGAAGACATCAGTGGAGAGGACCTCCATATTAGCCTGAGAGAGGTACGAATCAGCAACAAGGTTGCTATGGCTGAGCATGACACCCTTGGGAGTGCCGGTGGTACCACTGGTGAAAAGGATGGCAGCTGTGTCAGAGGCTTTGGCCTCAGTGCGTTTCTGCTCCGTCTTCTCCTGGGCATCAAGGATAAAGGTGAAATCCTCTGTCGGTTCCAAGCTAATCCTTCCAGCAATTTTCAATTTGTCGGCCTTGTCAAAATCCTGCAGGCGGTCAAGGTCGGCAAACATATATTTGACATTGGCAAAGGTCATGAGCTTTTCCATGTCCTTATTGCTGAGAGTATTGTCCAAAGGAACGACGGTAGCACCGGCGTCGAGGATGGCTAGGTACGCCATAGCCCATTCAGGACTATTCTTACCCGTTACAGCAATCTTGTCACCTGACTTCACCCCTTTGGAGAGCATATAATTGGCCAGTCTCTTTACATAGGTTTGTACCTCTGTATAGGTAAAAGACTCTTTTGTAGGCACAAAAGCTGAAAAACATCTGTTTTCAGGGTATCTGCTGACCGAAATGTCAAACATCTGGATAACAGTAGGCCAATCGCCTGTAAAGACCTTACCACGATACTCATCAAGAAAATCCCAAGGCTTTGCAGCAAGACCCTTCTTTGCCATATGCTATACTCCTTACAGCTATTTGCCGTCTTATCCCTATACTATAGGCACAAGTATTTTAAAAAATCAAGGTTTTCATGACACAATTTCGTTTTACGTAATTCTGTAATGTGTATTATGTATCGCTTTGTTGCAAGAACTTGATACCTTTGACAAATTGTTCCAAAGGTGGGGTAAAAAACTTGTCCTTATGGTAAACCAAAGAGAACATCCTCCCGAAGCTGACGCCCCGGATAGCTATCTCATGCAAAACCCCATCGGCAATATCTTTTGCAACCAACCGTTTGGAGATCACCGTCAGGCCTTGGGCACTGCGCACAGCGCTTAGGATTGCATCGCTGGAGTGACAGATCCATTTCTCCCTGATCGTGACACCCCGTTGCTCGAGAAGCTTTACAAACAACTCACGCGTTCCACTACCCTTCTCCCGCAATATGAACGGCAATTCTTCTAGATCAGAAAGATCAACCACATCAGGCAGAGGAAAACCCTTTGCCGCCACGAGGACCAATGAGTCAGCGAGTATCTCTTCCGTCGTTAGGGACGGGTGATGCACCTGTCCCTCCACCAAGGCTATATCCAGATGGCTTTCTGCGAGCAATTGCTCGATGGTCGCAGTGTTATCCACATACACCTCCACACTGATAAGAGGGTGCTGTTTTTCAAAGCGGGAAACCAACTCTCCCATGATGCTGCTGCCTACCGTTATGGTCGCCCCCACACGCAACACGACAGGAAGTGCAAAGGATCCCAGATTGGCATCAACCTCTTCATAGAGGGAAAGGATGCTCTGAGCATAGGAGGCAAGATAGGTGCCGTCGTCAGTAAGGTAGAGCCTTCTGGAAAGCCGCTCAAACAAGCG
This sequence comes from uncultured Sphaerochaeta sp., assembly GCA_964293175.1. Taxonomy (GTDB): domain Bacteria; phylum Spirochaetota; class Spirochaetia; order Sphaerochaetales; family Sphaerochaetaceae; genus Sphaerochaeta. The sequence continues at coordinate 11,555 of CAXYZP010000015.1, read as the reverse complement.
CACCCCGTACTCCGACTCTATATTGGCAATGACCTGGCTGACAGTCGGCTGTGCGCAGCCTAGATTGTTCGCACTTTCGCTCATGGAGAGGGTGTTCGCCACTTCAGTGAATATCTTAAGATCTCTCAGGGTCATTGCTCATCCTTCTATAGGTTATTACCTATATCAAACATATAAAACATATTATTTACTATATACATAAACCATCCCATACTGCAACCAATCCAGGGAGGATGTACATGAAACTAGACGCTACAACCATAAAAAGTCTGAAAGCCGAGGGGTTTTTGCACAACAGGGGAACAGAGAGTTTCTCTGCAAGGATTATCCCTGTCGGAGGCTCCCTTACTGCCGATCAGACCATCGCAGTCGGAGAAGCGGCGAAGAAATACGGAGGCTCCAAGGTCAGTTTTACCAGCCGGATGACAGTCGAACTTCCCCAGATACCCTATGAGCATATCGAGTCATTCAAACAATGCATCGCTGATGCAGGGCTAACCACCGGAGGAACCGGTGCTAAGGTACGCCCCATTGTAAGCTGCAAGGGCAGTACCTGTGTATTCGGCCTCTATGACACCAACGCCCTCAATCTAGAAATCCACAAAAGATTCTATGAAGGGTACCGTTCTGTAAGCTTGCCTCACAAATTCAAGATAGCAGCTGGAGGATGCCCGAATAACTGCATCAAGCCTGAACTCAACGACTTTGGTATCGTAGGACAGAAGGTCCCTATCCTTGATAAGGAGATCTGCAGGCAGTGCAAGATGTGCAATGCAGAGAAAGGGTGTCCACTGCAAGCCATACAAAGAGAAGGTACTGGCACCCCTTGCATTGAAACTTCTGCGTGCAACAATTGCGGAAGGTGTACCAAGGCCTGTCCCTTCGGTGCTATTACAGCTGAAGAAACACGATTCAAGGTATTCCTCGGTGGACGATGGGGCAAACAGACACGCATAGGAACTGCCATGAGCACCCTCTTCGATCAGGAAGAGGTGCTCTCCCTGATCGAAAAATCCCTTTTGCTCTTTAAAGACGAAGGGATACAAGGAGAGCGCTTCTCCTCTGTCATCGACCGCCTTGGAATGCCTGAGGTAGAACGAAGACTTGTATCAGAGGACCTTCTGCTACGGAAAGAGGAGATACTCAACCATGTTGCATAAGAGAGTGTTCAAGCTGAAATGCCTCCATAGTGTACATACGTGTAGAATTCTCAATATCTTTTTCTTTCTCACTCTTTGCACCGTGCTCCTAGCAGGGTGCAAAGAGGAGGGTCTTCATTCTTCCTCTTTTCCCTCCTCTTCCTCTTCTTCTTTCGCTACATTTTCTCTTCCCCCCTCTTCTGGCCCCTCCGCCCACAGCAAAATCCAAGCCCCAGACCCCCTCGCGTTCACCGACTCTCTGGGTAGGGGCGTCCAACTTACAGAAAGGCCCAAACAGGTGATTGCCCTCAGCGCCTCCTTTGCCGAGACATGGCTCCTTGCAGGAGGGACCTTGGCGGGAACCACTTCCGATGCCCACACTCGAAAGGAGTTTTCCCTACAAACAAATGTCGCAACGATTGGAACTATCAAAGATCCAAACAGTGAAGTGATCATCTCCCTTCAGCCTGACTTTGTCCTGCTTTCGACAGACATACCTTCCCACCTTGCACTATCACCTCTGCTCTCAGAGTGCAGGATACCCCATGCATATTTCCATGTCGAGGAGATGAGGGACTATCTCTTTATGCTGAACATATGCACCTCCCTTACAGGAAGGAAAGATCTCTACAGGACACATGGATTGGATGTACAGCAAACGATCGATTCGATGCTTGTTGAAAAAAGTACCGGTAAAAACTCACCCACCTACCTGTTGCTTCGCTCCTACTCCACCAAGGTCAAGGCAAAGGGTGGAGATATGATGGTCAGTAGAATGCTCGGAGACCTCGGGCTTACCAACCTCACAGAGCTCTACCCCTCCTTGCTTGAGGAACTGAGCATGGAGACCATCATCAGGGAGGACCCTACCTATATCTTTGTCATCCCCATGGGGGACGAAAGCTCAGCCAAGGCCACGATGGCCCAAATGCTAGAGACCAACAAAGCCTTTGCATCTCTTGAAGCGGTACAGGATGGACGTTATCATCTGCTTCCTAAAAACCTATTCCACTACAAGCCTAACAACCGATGGGGGGAAAGCTATGCCTATCTTGCAAAACTCCTTACCAACTAAAAAACCCAAGGTTGCACTGCTTCCTCTCTTGTTCTGCTCTCTCGTATTCCTATTTGCTCTGAACCTTAGCTTGGGCTCTACATCCATTGGAGTAAAAAGCTTACTTGCAATCCTCTTCGGGGAGGACAACCTCAGCCCCTCTTATAGGATAGTCATGTATGTCCGCCTTCCTAGAGCTCTCGCTGCCTTGTTCTGTGGTATGGCCCTTGCATTGTCTGGCGCTCTCCTACAAAAGGTCCTACACAACCCCCTGGCCGGACCATCGATCATTGGGGTTAACTCAGGGGCCGGGTTGTTTGCCCTGCTAGGCTCAGCTTTTTTCCCCCATCTGGTAGCAATGGGTTCTGTTTTCGCCTTCCTCGGTGCACTGGGGGCAAGTCTGTCAGTATATGCATTGGCACGGCGATCAGGCTCTACGCAGCTTACCATCATCCTTGCTGGTGTAGCGGTCTCCTCACTCTTGGGGTCCTGCACCGACGCCCTGCTTACCGTAAGGCCCGACACACAGATGGGCAGACTCGACTTCCTCATTGGATCCTTTGCCCATGTTTCCTTTTCCCAGGTAGTACAAACCACACCCTACATTATAGGGGCGGTCATTCTTTCTCTCTTGCTGAGTCATGACCTGAACATCCTCTCCTTAGGTGATGAGGTGGCCCTCTCCTTGGGCCTTGAAGTGGGAAGGACCCGCTTCTTTGCCCTGATGCTTGCGTCTATTCTCAGTGGAAGTGTAGTCAGCATGTGCGGACTCATCGGTTTTGTCGGGTTGGTGGTGCCCCATATGGTTCGGTCTCTTATCGGGGAGGACTCTCGCCTCTTCCTCCTCGTTACCGCCTTGGGAGGGTCGACCATCACCCTGGGCTGTGACCTTGTTGCAAGGACCCTCTTCAGGCCGTATGAACTTCCTGTAGGGATAGTGCTCTCCTTCTTGGGAAGCCCATTCTTTCTCTTCTTGCTGTTCAAGCGAAAAAGGAGGGCACATAATGCTTACGCTAGAAAATCTTAGTGTCGGGTATAGAGATCACCCTGTAGTGGAAAATATCAACCTAACATTTGCTCAAGGTGAAATAACCACCATCATCGGAAAGAACGGTACAGGAAAGTCCACCCTGCTCAAAAGTGCCACATCCCTGCTGAAAAGCTTATCAGGAAACATTACCTTGGATGGTAAAAGCCACCAGGAGTATACCCGTAAAGAGTGGGCTAAAAAAGTAGCCTTTCTGAGTCAGAGCCATACGGAGTCGAACTGTACTGTGCATGCTCTTGTCATGCATGGTCGCTACCCTCATCTTGGATTTTCCAAAAGGATGGACGAAAAGGATTATTGCCTTGTGGACAGGGCAATAAGGACCATGGGAATAGAGGGCTTGCAAGACAAGAGTCTTTTGGAGATCAGTGGAGGAGAACGACAAAAGGCATACCTTGCCATGGCCCTAGCCCAGGACACACCCTACATAGCGTTTGACGAACCGGCAACCTATCTGGATATTGCAGTGCAGAAGGAGATATTGAACTTGCTGGAAAAACTCAAGAACCAAGGCAAATGCATCATAGCTGTCATGCATGACCTACGTTCAGCCCTGCAGGTATCCGATCATATCTGTCTCTTGGATAGGGGTGAGGTGACCGCTTATGGGAAACCTAAGGTGGTGGTCGCTTCTGGCCTCATCGAAAAGGTCTTTGGAGTTGAGTGCACCGAGGTTTCAACAAAGAATGGACCTCAGTACCTGTTCTCCTAACCTGAGAACCAAGGGGAGCATCTGTCCTATGTTCCCACACCCTGGCGTGGTATATTTTTCGGGACTTCTCATAACTCATAAAGAAAGGCCGTTCTGCAACGGCCCATCTTTATAAATTCTGGTACTTGTTTAGTCGATAGGTGAAAAGTCTGACTTAGGAACGCCACAAAGAGGGCAAACCCAATCTTCTGGAATAGCTTCAAAAGCGGTTCCTGGCTCAACGCCGTTATCTGGGTCACCTTCCGCTGGATCATACACATACCCACACACATCACAAACATATTTTTTCATTCTGTTCCTCCGATTTGAACTATATGATCAGAATACAGTGACCTAAGAAGAAATGCAATGAGTATTCAAACCTTGCTTTTCTACAGGAGATAGATCTCTTTTTCAATGAACAGGTTCACCAGATCAGGATCGAACTGGGTACCGCTGAATAGCTTCAGTTCCTCAACAGCCAATTCAGTGGGAAGGGCTGACCGATAGGCACGACTGGTGGTCATGGCATCAAAGGCATCAGCGAGGGATACGATGCGCACTTCCAGGGGAATCTGATCTCCCTTCAGGCCATCAGGGTAGCCTTTGCCATTCATACGCTCATGATGATTTCTGATGATGGGCCGGTAAGCTTGAAACATGTCGATATGGGTGACAATCCTCTCCCCGGCAACAGGGTGCTGACGTATGAGGTCATATTCGCTCTTTGTCAGTTTTGAGGGCTTGTTCAATATCTCTTCAGGAATTCCTATTTTACCGATGTCGTGCAACAATGCCCCACCCTCGAGGATGTTCAGGTTTTCTTCTGAAAAATTAAGAGCCTTAGCTATTGCCAGCGAGATGGTACGCACACGGCTACAATGTCCTTTGGTGTAGGGATCCTTCTGTTCAATGGTCTCAGTAAACGCTTCCAGGGTTGCAAGTGTCGTACTCTTAAGAGCACCTAAAGCTATTTGCAGCTGATCTTCCAACTTTTTTTGATGAGCGATCGAATGGACCTTTTCGGCGACCTCATCCTGCATGAGGGACGTTGCATCCAATACGCGAGAGACACATTCCACCAAGACCTCCCGATGAACCGGCTTGGCCAGATAATCGCTAGCCCCTAGGCGAATAGCCTTCATACCGGTATCGAGATCATTAAAGGCTGTGAGCATGACAACAGGTATGCGAGGATAGTTGCGCCTGACGATTTCCAGTACCTGCAAGCCGGAGAGCCCGGGCATCTTGATGTCCAACAAGATGAGATCTACGCTCGAAGCACTTGTCTTAAGGGTGGAGAGCAACTCATCACCATGTGAGCAGACAGTAACCTGATACCCCTCTTTTCTGAGCAATATTTGCAAGACTTTACGGATTGCCTGATCATCGTCGGTGGTTATTATATGTTTTTGCACAGCATTATTCTCCAAATGGGGTGTCCTACAAAAAGAATGGAGTATTCTTTCTATACTCTTCATACTCTGAGAACATCTCGGGAAAGAATATACGATCTTCTACCACTATCAAAATGAGATTACACAGGGTCAGGCCCATAAATAGCATAGTAATACGATAGTTCCAATAATATATCGATACCAAAACATTGATTATTGTATACCAAATAAAACCGGGATGTCTAGATATTTTATATGTTCCCTTCTGGTAAAGCTTTCCGGTACTACCGGAAAAGAGAGCTGTCTCTATCATGACCGAATATATGAGCAACAGGGCAAAAACTCCTACCAGAGGGAAAACAATCCATGCACTATAGCTAGGAAGCGGTGAAGCGTAGGTGAAAAAAATCACAGGATATGGCAAGGCTGTGATAAAAAACCCTACGTAGAGGAACCTCCTCAACAAGGGTTTATCATGCAAAATAGCCACATCATAGAGTCCTGCAAACAAATATCCGATGGCTCCTAGGAGAAATAGTTTGATTAATTCCATATATTGGCTCTATACTAATACAAATCATCTCAAATAGATAGAAAAAAGGGTCCTCCATGATCATTGATATCTCGACCATTATTCCAGCAGTCGCTTTCATTTTATACATATTCTTTGCTATTTTCGGGTTTATGCAATATAAGAGGGAAGGATTTTACTGGTCATTCCAACTCTATATGGTGTTTGTATCTATCTGGAGCTTTGGCTCACTGATGATGCACCTTAACAGCGGTTTTATGAACCCTCTGTTTTGGAACAAGATTATGCTTATAGGCCTGTTATCCGTGCCATTTGCCCTAAGTGACTTTATCGTTGACATGCTTGAGATATCCAAACGTTCCATCAAAATATTTATAAATGCCAGTTACTCTTTAATAATACCCCTAATGTACCTTAACTTTACAGGAAGTATCGTACAAGATGCAGGCTTTACCGCCGAGAACATCTTTTTCTACAAACTTGCCCCCGGATACGTATTTGCATATTCCATCAGTTATGCCTACCTAATACTCACCCTCATCATCCTTTTAATCGGATCAAAACACAAAGCACAGAAAAAAACCTACAAAAACTTGAAGCTTCCCCTGATCGGCGTTGTTGTTATGCTCATAGGTATCCTGATGAACCTTTTCCCCAATCTGGGAAAGTATCCTATAGACATTTTCGCCGCCACTATCAACGCCTTTCTTCTTTTCTATACCATCTACAAGTATAAGCTGATAAGCTACTCGCGTATCAGCATCTCCATCATCTACTCCACCATCCTCGCCATCATCGCATCAGTGTCCTACTACATCATCATATCCATCATCCAGCTGTTCAACAGCAATGTCATTCCCGGTGATGTCTTACCGCTCACCATTATCCTCGGTGTTGTCACTGTCCTTATCATTTATCCCATTAAGAACTTGCTTGCGTATGTGGTGGACACCATAATCATTCCTAAGCGCCACCCGTACCAGACGACCATAAAGAACCTCAGCCATAAGCTTACAACCATCGTCAACCTCAAGGAACTAGGTGATGAGGTGGTAAAAAATTCAAGCTCGGGCCTAAAAACCGATTGGGTCATATTTGTGGTAAAACGTCTGGATAATGGGGACACCTTCAACATGGTTGCCAATAGCAAATGTCCGACCTCTCTTAAGGAAGGTGATGAGGTAATCTTCACCTTCCCCCCCTATGTGGAGGAAAAGCTCCATAGGCTCAGAAGTGAAAATGTCTCTTCAATCCTTAATGTGACCCCTGACGAAAAACGCTTTGAAGTCTCTGACCAGCTCCCCCCTGCTGATGTCATCATCCCCTTGGTATTCAGGAAACAGATAGCTGGGTACATCCTCATCGGATACGACTATACAAAATCCCTGATAACAACGATCGAGCTTGACGCACTGGAAATCCTTGCAGCACAGAGTTCACTCTCTCTGGAAAATGCACTCTCCTTTGAACAGCTTCGAGAGCAGGGTGATGAACTGACTATGAGCAAGAACAAGATGGAGGCCATCTTTAACGGTATAGCCTCCCCTGTCTGTCTGATCAACATCGACTTTACCATCCAAGAGGCCAATACAGCCGCCGTCGCCTTTTATGGCAACAATAAGAAAGACCTCATCGGCAACAAGTGTTACCGTGCATTCTTCCAACGCCAGAGACCTTGTCAGTTTTGCCAGGCCATCGATTGTATGCATAATGGTGCTGTCGAAGAGACGGAAGCTACGATCAAGGAGAGGATATTCTCCTTCCAGTTCCATAGTGTTAAGGGAGGCGTGGACTCTAAGAAGGTATTCGTCGAGATAATCAACGATATTACAGAACAAAAAAAATTACACGAAGAGTTGGTTAGGACTGAAAAGATGGCAGGTATAGGGACTTTGGTAGCAGGTATTGCCCATGAATTGAACAATCCGCTTGCAGGGATTCTCGGAACTGCTGAGATAATGCTCAGCGAGGTGGAAGAAGAGCATGTCCATCATGAGTATCTTGAGGATATACTTGCATATTCGAAGACTGCAGCCGATGTCATCAAGGAGCTGGCCATCTACTCACGAAAGGATGATGATATAGAGGATGAGAACCAGTCTGTAGAGCTCGTAAGGATTCTTGAATTCTCCCTAAGGCTTGCCTTGCGCGGTATCGACTCCCAAAATATTGATGTCAGACGTAACTACCATGCCCTGCCCTTCCTGGAAGGGAACGAGAGCAGGTTGCAACAGCTATTCCTAAATTTCATAGTAAATGCCATCCAAGCAATGGATGGCAATGGGATACTTACTCTTTCCTGTATGGAAAACGATGATCTGGTTATTGTAAAGGTTTCCGATACCGGGTGCGGTATTGCTGATGAGGATCTTAATCAGGTCTTTACCCCTTTCTATACTACCAAAGCACCGGGTTCGGGCACAGGGCTCGGGCTCTCCAACTGTTACAATATAGTAGACAAGATGGGAGGAAGAATCAGGGTGAAAAGTGAAATGGGTGTAGGTACGGAGTTTACCACTATTTTTCCAGTGAACGATGAAAGAAGGGACACTATTCGATTCACCCTGGTCAATGACCAAGCAGGAATGAATGATGTATTTTTTATTCAAAGAAAAGTTTTGATCGGGGAAAAGGGCTATCTTGAAGAGTCCATCCATCGCCAAAAGGATGAGAAGGCGATGCATATCTTAGCATTCAAGGGCCTGCACCCGGTAGGAACCGTCTCGCTGATGACCAGTGAGCATTTCTGGCCCCTTCCTATCAGCGAATACTTTGACATCGAGTCAGTGATACATTCGCGCAACTGCTCTGAAATCATACGTTTGGCAGTCCTTCCGGAGATGAGAAATACCTCAGCCTCCATTGGTCTCATCATCCTGGTATTCCTACTGGCCAGAAGCAAGGGCGTTGAAAACCTCGTCATAGATGTATTTGCCGATGATCTTAAGACCATAAAACTGTATAAGAAGTTTGGTTTTGAGGAGGTGGGAACCTATTATTCCCCTTCTGCTGTCACCGTCCTCACCCTGCAGAGCAAAAGCACCTTGGAAAAGGACAAGAGTCAATTGAGGCATTTCGTACGCCCTCTGTTTGCCCGTCTGAGGCCAATGTTTGATTTTGGCGACCTCACCCAAGGGGTACATGACGAGATGGATAGGATCCTCAGCGCAGACTCCCCCAGTGAAATAGTCAATGTTCCTGAAGTGGAACCACCCCTAGCGGTAGAAATATAAGCCGAAGCATATCTCGTTGACCAAACTATCGTATGCTATTACAGTTGTCGCGAGGTGTTTATAGCTATGCAATTTACTTCTTTCCAAGAGGTGGTCACCTACATGGAGAGCTTTACCAACCTGGAAAAGCAGACCGACCACTATACCACGAGAACCTACCGTCTGGATCGCATGCATGCGATCCTAGCGTACATCGGCAACCCCGAACGAACTTTCAAGACGATTCATCTGGCAGGTTCCAAAGGCAAGGGCTCCACAGCTTCCTATCTGGCAAGCGGTCTTACCTCCCTTGGGTACAAGACAGGCCTGTATGTGTCTCCTCATCTGGTGGACTACCGCGAACGATTCACCCAAAGCGGAACCTTCTTTCCCGATCATCTTCTCATAGAAGCAGGAAATGAACTCAAAAAACGCCTTGAGGGTTTTATCTTCAGTGACCAGTGGGGTGAGACCCACCCCACCACATTCGAACTCTTCACCTCATTTGCCTACCTGCTCTTCTCCCTTTCAGGGTGTCAGTGGGCTGTCATAGAGACGGGCTTGGGGGGAAGGCTCGATGCAACGAACACCCTTGTCCCTGAGGCATGCGTGCTGTGTCCTATAGAGATGGAGCACACAAAGATTCTCGGAGATACGCTGGGCAAGATAGCCTACGAGAAAAGTAAGATCATAAAACACAAGGTTCCAGTCTTTATCGGGTATCAGGAACCTGAGGTGATGGATATCTTTACACAAGAGGCACAAGAGCAAGAAAGTACTGTAACAGCTCTTTCTGACGAGTTGCTAAGCCACAGCTACAGGATTACCAACAACGGTGAAGTCGTAGAGTACTGGTGGCGTGATGAGAGCCATGAGGTCCTCACCCTTTCCATGATGGGTAAGGTACAGGCACAAAACTGTGCCCTCGCGCTTTTGGTACTCAGAAAACTAGGGCTTTTTGGAGAGCAGACCTTGGCCGCACTTCAGCAGAATACCCTTCCCGGCCGGTTCCAAAAAATAGCCGAACACCCAGATATCTATCTGGATGGAGCCCATACAGCCCACTCTCTCTCAGCACTGCTTGAATCCTTCGCTTCACTCTACCCAGGTGAGGATAACACCATCATCTATGGAGCTTTGGAAGATAAGGACCATAGCCATATGGGTTCGTTGGTCCTGAACCACTTCTCCAAGATTATCGTCTCCAGGCCCGGTACCTTTAAAAAGAGTGACATTACTCTCATTGACCAGAAGCTTCGCTCTTTGGCCTCAACCAGGGATAAGGTGTATGACATCCGCCTGATAGAAGACAACCAGGAGGCCTTGGAGATTGCCATGGCTACCACTGCCAGTCATGCCGCTATTCTTGTCTGCGGTTCGTTCTATCTTGCAGGTGGGGTAAAAACAGCGTACGATACCCTACGGAGAAATAATGTCTTTAAACTGGCGTGAACTACAACTCATCATACAAGAACTTCCTTTGGAGGGCAGCACGATACAGTCTGTGGTGCAACACGACTTTCACTCGCTAAGCTGGTACCTCTACCATCCCAGCCATGGGCGCTGGACCCTGTATACGGAGGTAGGGACCCCCTATAGCCGTATGCATATGGCTAACCGTCCCATTGCTGTCCAGCAGACGGGAAAGACTGCCAAGCTCCAACGCTTTATCCAGTTCTGCCGGGCAAATCTGGAAGGTGCGAAAATTATCAAGGTAGAGCAATCCCCCTTTGACCGCATGCTCACCCTGGAACTGGACAATCATGGACGCATGCTTTTTCTGTATCTACGCTTTTATAGCGGACCGGGTGCAAATATCTTCATCACCGATGAGAACAACACTATTTTAGATTTGCTCTACCGTCGTCCGAACAGGGGTGAGAAAAGTGGATCCCCCTTTATCCCTCCTGCTGAAAAGCAGGATGACGGGGGAAAATTCACCGTACGCGAACGTAAGGAAGGCTCCTTCAATCGTCAGATAGAAGAGGAGTACGGCCAAGCAAGCAATACCCAGACCCTTGAGGACTTGTTGCTCAAGATACGACGAAAACGCGACAGGGAAGTGCAGCAGATTGAGGCTACAGCAAACTCTCTTGAACGCAAGATGCTTGAAAGTGGGAAATTTGAACACTTCAAAAAAATGGGCGACCTGCTCAGTGCCAATGCCCACCTGATCTCAGAGCATGCTACCTCCATGGAAGTGGAGGATTGGGAAAGTGGCGAGAAACTCACGATCCCGCTTAAGGCAACCCTCAGACCCAGCGAGCAGATACAGCACTACTACGATCGCTATCAAAAAGCTAGAGGGACCTTCGAAAATGCCAAAAAAGAGTTCGAAAAGGTTCAAGATGAGCTGCAAGCTGCTGTTGCAAAGTATGCAAGACTCCTCACCCCCTCTGATAACGAGAAAACTGATATACGCCAACTGAAGAAGGAGCTTGGAACTGAAACCGTCGACAAGCCCACCAAGGTTAAAACACCG